>NZ_CP138214.1:5867500-5948019 GCF_034043515.1 Pseudomonas sp. MUP55
TGCTTGGCCAGAAGCCTCTACCGCACGGCGGGCCAATTCTCCGGCGAGGGCCGCCAGGGCCTGGCCTTCGGCGGCGAACCGCGCCTCACCGATATGAAAGGGCACAACGGCGTAGCTGTTACTCGTGATCACGTTGGCGCCGCTCTGGATATAGGCCGCGTGCACCGCCTCCACCGCCTGCGGTGCTTCGCTCAACGCCAGCGCCGACCACTCAGGCTGCCGGAACGGCGCGCCACGGCGTTGCAGCTCACGGCCCATGCCGCCATCGAGAATTACTGTACGGTGTGCGCTCATATAGCTTTTACTCATATGCTTATGAAAATAACTCACTATGAGAGTCGTTCTTATAACTATTTAATACGCACCAACCGGTTCATAACAACTCTTTTTTATTCAGGTGTCTGCTTTGAAACTTAAACCGCTATTGGCCCTGGGCCTGACGATGCTCGCTGCCTCCACCCAGGCCTTCGGCGGTGCGACCCTGGACCGGATCGAGCAAAAGAAAGAGCTGGTGGGTGTGCTGATGGAAAGCTATCCGCCGTTTTCGTTTCTCAACGAGCAAAACCAGCTCGACGGCTTTGACGTCGATGTGGCCAAGGCCGTCGCGCAGAAACTGGGCGTGAAGCTTCGTCTGGAAACCCCTTCCTGGGACGTGATCGCCGCGGGCCGTTGGAGCGGGCGCTACGACATCTGTATCTGCTCCATGACCCCAAGCAAGGCCCGCGCCGAAGTGTTTGATTTCCCGGTGCAGTACTACGCCTCGCCTGCGGTGATCGTGGTCAACGCCAAGGATGACCGCATCCACGGCGCCAAGGACCTGAGCGGCAAGAAAGTCGGCTTGACCAGCGCGTCGAGCTACGAGAGCTACCTGAACAAGAACCTGGTGATCGAAGGCGCCGAAGACACGCAACTGCAGTACCCGTTCGAGGACGTGCAGATTGCCCCGTACGACACCGACAACGTGGCCTTCCAGGACCTGGGCCTGGGCGCCGGCGTGCGCCTGGATGCGATCCTCACCAACCTGGTCACCGCGCAGCCGCGCCTGACCGCCGACAAGCGTTTCAAGCTGGCCGGCGAGCCGCTCTACTCGGAGCCCAACTCGGTCGCCATCGAGAAAGGCGACCCTCAGTGGGACAGCAAAGTGCGTGAGGTCTTCGCCCAGCTCAAACAGGACGGCACCTTGAGCAAGCTGTCGCAAAAATGGATCGGCGCCGACATCAGCCAATGACAGCGTTCCCGACCCCACCCCAACCACCGGTAACCGCGTCACGGCTGCGGCGGCTGTTGGGCTTTCGTACACGGTTGTACCTGACCTGGGCCGCACTGTTCTGCCTGTTCGCCAGCTTCTTTCTGAGCTTTGACCTGAAGTTCTCGATCATCCTCGACAAGCTGCCCAACCTGGTCGGGGTGCACCTGGCGCCGAACGGCTTTATGCAAGGCGCGGCGCTGACGCTGTTTTTGTGCGTGTGCTCGATCGGGGTGTCGTCGGTGCTGGGGTTTGTCACCGCATTGGGGCGCTTGTCGAAAAGCGCGGTGGCCTTCGGCATCGCCACGTTCTACGCGTCGTTCTTTCGCGGTACGCCGCTGCTGATCCAGATCCTGCTGATTTACCTGGGCCTGCCGCAACTGGGCCTGGTACCCGGCGCAATCGTCGCCGGGATCATCGCGCTGTCGCTCAATTACGGCGCGTACCTGAGCGAAATCTTCCGCGCCGGCATCCTCGGCGTGCCCCATGGCCAACGGGAAGCCGCACTGGCGCTGGGCATGCGCGACAGCGCGATTTTCTGGCACGTCACCCTGCCCCAGGCGATGCGCACCATCGTCCCGCCGGCCACCAACCAGTTCATCTCGATGCTCAAGGACTCCTCGCTGATCTCGGTGATGGGCGTGTGGGAAGTGATGTTCCTCGCGCAATCCTATGGCCGCTCAAGCTACCGCTACATCGAAATGCTCACCACCGCCGCGATCATCTACTGGGTGATGTCTCTTGGCCTGGAACTGATCCAGGCACGCATGGAGCGCCATTACGGCAAGGGCTATGTACGGCGCGGTTGAGCCTTAGTGAACATTGCGCCGAACCTGGAACGGGTTTCCATGAAAGACAGACCCGCCAGCACGAGCCTCGTTTTTTATCGCGCCGCAGTAGAGACATGTCCCGCATAGCAGTGACCCGCGACCTGACAGTTATCGCGAGGTCATCTCGCTAAATTTTCCGCCTCGTCAATCTGAGGTTGGAATCCCATGCCAGTTCTACAAAAAACACGCGTGATGGCGGTCGCCCTGCTCGTTGCGCTCGCCAGTATTCAACATGTGCACGCTCGGGGGGATATGCCGCCCGAACAACCCCCAACCAGGTTCAAGCCCTACTACCCACCACTCCCAGGGTTTGAGCTGGACCTGAACGATTATGCCCCGCCAGCCCCCATTCCCGTCCCGACCCATTTCTATCTGGCATCCGGGGCCACTTCCTACAACGGCCTGCAGTTCGCCCAAGGCATCGACACCCAGCTGGCGGCGCTGCGCGACTCTGGTGGCTTGACCATCGAGCAAAAAAACCAGCTGCGTGAACTTCAATTGCTTTTGGCCAGCCAGCCCGCCGGCGAACTCGGCACCGCCCTGGAGCAACTGGCCGGCAGCCAGAACGCCAACCTGGCTGCTGCCACGCAAAAGAGCAGCGGGCAGGTCAGCGCCGGCTTGCTGTCGGCGCTGCGTGGAATGCCAGACCAGGAGCAAGGTCGTTTCTGGGTCCAGGGCTTGGGGCACAGCAGCCACCTCGAAGGGCTGGAGGGCAGCCAGAATATGAAACAAGGCCTGCGCGGCTTACTGATCGGCGTCGACTGGTCGCTGGACTCGGCCTGGCGGATGGGTGTGGTAGGCGGCCGCTCTTCAAGCACTCAGAACGCGAGACGCTTTCAGGCCACGGTGGACAGCTGGCATCTGGGCGGCTATGCAGTGCGCCAGGATGGCCCGCTGGCCTTGCGGCTGGGCGTGATCCACAGTCGTCATGATGGCAATAACCAGCGCAACATCGACATCGCCTTTCTTGACTACCAGCAGCATCTCAAGGGACGTTACAGCGCCCAGAGCCAGAACGCATTTGCCGAAGCGGGCTATAAGCTTGGCAATGACACCTTCAACGCCGAGCCGTTTGCCAGCGTCGGTTACCAGCGTTATCAGCGTGACGGTTTCAGGGAAACCGGTGGCGAGGCAGCGCTGAATGTCGGTGCGCAAACCCAGGAGAATTTCAACAGCACCCTGGGGGTGCGCCTGGCGACGGTGCATCGCTTCGATAATCAGATGAGCCTGACGCCGCACTTGAGCGCCCAATGGAAACACCTCTATGGCGACGTGAGCAGCCGCGTTCATCAGTCCTCGCGCCTGATCGGCCTGGACGGCACGGAAGGTATGAACAGCCGGTTCGCTATCCGTGGCGCAGCACTGGACCGTGACAGCCTTGGGCTGAGCGCCGGTCTGGATCTGGCGCTGTCGTCCCAACACACCCTGGGCCTCACCTATACCGGGGAAGCCGGCAGCAGCAGCCGCAGCCAGGGTTTGACAGGCCATTGGCGGATGGAATTCTGATGCCAACCTGCTGAAGTCCGCGAGGCAGCCGGCCTGTTCGCAAATCCCAGGCAAAAAAAAGGAGGGCACCTGCCCCCCCGAGGATTAAGCGGTAATGTCGAAGGCTGAATCAGCCTTCGATTTCAATCAGGATTTCGCCAGGGTTCACCCGGTCGCCCTTGGCCACGTGCACGGCGCTTACCTTGCCGGCAATCGAGGCCTGCACTTCGGTTTCCATCTTCATGGCTTCGGTGATCAGCACGGCCTGGCCGGCCTTGACCACGTCGCCTTCCTTGACCAGCACGTCGACGATATTGCCCGGCATCGCCGTGCTGACATGGCCCGGCTCGGTGGCGTGCTTGCGCTTGCTGCCGCCGCTGCTGACAAACTCGTTGAGCGGTTCGAACACCACTTCTTCGGGCATGCCGTCGATGGACAGGTAGAAGTGACGCTTGCCTTCGGCTTTCACACCGACACCGGTGATGTCGACGCGGTAGCTTTCACCGTGCACATCGATGACGAATTCGGTCGGCACGCCTTCGCCACCGGCACGGGCCACGCCACCGGCTTCCGGGATCGGCAGCAGCACTTCGGGCGCCAGGGTGCCAGCGTCGCGCTCTTCGAGGAACTTGCGGCCGATGTCCGGGAACATGGCGTAGGTCAGCACGTCTTCTTCGGACTTGGCCAACGCACCGATTTCACCGCGCAGCTTGGTCATTTCCGGCTTGAGCAGGTCGGCCGGGCGCACGTCGATCACCTCTTCGCTGCCGATGGCCTGGCGCCGCAGTTTTTCATTCACCACGCCCGGCGCCTTGCCGTAGCCGCCTTGCAGGTAGAGCTTCACTTCGTTGGTGATGGTCTTGTAGCGCTCACCGGCCAGCACGTTGAAAAACGCCTGGGTGCCGACGATCTGCGAGGTTGGGGTGACCAGCGGTGGAAAGCCCAGGTCTTCGCGCACGCGGGGGATTTCGGCGAGCACTTCGCTCATGCGGTTCAGAGCACCCTGCTCTTTCAACTGGTTGGCCAGATTGGAAATCATCCCGCCGGGCACCTGGTTGACTTGCACGCGGGTGTCGACGGCGGTGAATTCGCTTTCGAACTGGTGGTATTTCTTACGCACGGCGTAGAAGTACAGGCCGATTTCCTGCAGCAGCTCCAGGTCCAGGCCGGTGTCGAATTCGCTGCCCTTGAGGGCGGCAACCATCGACTCGGTGCCCGGGTGGCTGGTGCCCCAGGCGAAGCTGGAGATGGCGGTGTCGATGTGGTCGGCGCCGTTTTCGATGGCCTTGAGTTGGCACATCGCGGCCAGCCCGGCGGTGTCGTGGGAGTGGATGAAAATCGGCAGGCTCTGCTCGGCTTTCAGGGCCTTGACCAGCTCGCCGGTGGCATAGGGCGTCAGCAGGCCGGCCATGTCCTTGATCGCGATGGAGTCGCAGCCCATGGATTCCAGCTGCTTGGCCTGGGCCACAAAGGCCTCGACGGTGTGCACCGGGCTGGTGGTGTAGGCGATGGTGCCCTGGGCGTGTTTGCCGGCAGCCTTGACCGCTTCGATGGCCACGCGCAGGTTACGCACGTCGTTCATGGCATCGAAGATGCGGAACACATCGATACCGTTGACGGCAGCCTTGGCGACAAACGCTTTGACCACGTCGTCGCTGTAGTGGCGATAGCCCAGCAGGTTCTGGCCGCGCAGCAGCATTTGCAGACGGGTGTTGGGCAACGCGGCGCGCAATTTGCGCAGGCGCTCCCACGGGTCTTCTTTCAGGAAGCGCACGCAGGCGTCGAACGTCGCACCGCCCCACACTTCCAGGGACCAGTAGCCGACTTTGTCGAGCTTGTCGCAGATCGGCAGCATGTCGTCAGTGCGCATGCGGGTCGCCAGCAACGATTGGTGAGCGTCGCGCAGGATGGTGTCAGTAACGAAGATCTTTTTAGTCATTGGTATCTCCTCATAGCGGCAAGTTTCAAGCTACAAGCTGCAAGAAAAAGCCACTCTGCTTTTACTTGTAGCTTGCCGCTTGCAACTTGCCGCTGTTTATTCATAAACCCGCATGGGCGGCGATGGCGGCGGCGATGGCCAGGGCCAGCTCTTCGGGTTTGCGCTTGATCGAGTAGTTGGTCAGCTCAGGGTGGCTTTCCACAAAGCTTGTATTGAACTGGCCGCTGCGGAATTCCGGGTTGCGCAGGATTTCCTGGTAGTAGGCGGCGGTGGTCTTCACGCCCTGCAGGCGCATGTCGTCCAGGGCACGCAGGCCGCGGTCCATGGCTTCTTCCCAGGTCAACGCCCACACCACCAGTTTCAGGCACATGGAGTCGTAGAACGGTGGGATGGTGTAGCCGGTGTAGATCGCCGTGTCGGTGCGCACGCCGGGGCCGCCGGGGGCGTAGTAACGAGTGATCTTGCCGAAACTTGGCAGGAAGTTGTTCTTCGGGTCTTCGGCGTTGATACGAAACTGCAACGCGAAGCCACGGTGCTGGATGTCTTCCTGCTTGACCGACAGTGGAAGGCCCGAGGCGATGCGGATCTGCTCGCGCACGATGTCGATCCCGGTGATTTCTTCGGTGATGGTGTGTTCCACCTGCACCCGGGTGTTCATCTCCATGAAGTACACCTCGCCCTCGGCGAGCAAAAACTCCACGGTACCGGCGTTCTCGTAGCCCACAGCCTTGGCCGCGCGCACCGACAGGTCACCGATGTAGGCGCGCTGTTCCGGGGTGAGCTGGGGGCTTGGCGCGATTTCGATGAGTTTCTGGTTGCGACGCTGGATCGAGCAGTCGCGCTCGAACAGGTGCACCACGTTGCCAAAGCTGTCCCCGAGGATCTGCGCTTCGATGTGCTTGGGGTTGACGATGCATTTTTCCAGGAACACTTCCGCCGAACCGAAAGCCTTGGTGGCTTCGGAAATCACGCGGGGAAAGGCCTGCTCGAGTTCTTCGCGGCTGTTGCAACGACGAATACCGCGACCGCCGCCACCGGACGTGGCCTTGAGCATCACCGGGTAACCGATACGGTCGCCTTCGGTGAGGGCTTCGTGGATGTCGGCGACGTTGCCTTCGGTGCCCGGCGTGACCGGCACGCCGGCCTTGATCATGCTGCGACGGGCCTCGGTCTTGTCGCCCATGCGGCGAATCACTTCCGCCGACGGGCCAATGAACTTGACCCCACGTTCGGCGCAGATGTCCGCCAATTCGGCGTTTTCCGACAGGAAGCCGTAACCGGGATGCAGGGCATCACAACCGGTTTCCACGGCCAGGTTCACCAGCTTGCGCGGGTTCAGGTAACCGGCCAGGGGCTCGGCACCGATGCTATGGGCTTCGTCGGCACGCTTGACGTGCAACGCGTGGCGGTCGGCGTCCGAGTAAACCGCGACCGAGCGAATGCCCATCTCGGCGCAGGCACGCACGATTCGTACGGCAATTTCACCACGGTTGGCGATCAGGATCTTTTTTATCACTTGGAAATTCCCTTGAGCCGATTGCTGCGTTCTTCGACCCCCTGTAGCCGGGTCGGCGCGTGACCAAATGTTTCATGACAGTCGCGAGACACACACTATGCGCACGGGAGGATTAACAAAAATCAATAATTATTGGGTTGTGTATAAGTAAAGACTTATAGTTGGCCGGACGAATACCGGCACGAAGGGTTATCTAATGCGTAAGTCATTGATGCGTATGACATTGCGTCAGTTGCAGATCTTCAATGAAGTGTGTGATTTGCGCTCCTACAGCCGCGCAGCCGAGGAAATGTCCCTCACTCAGCCCGCCGTCAGCCTGCAAATTCGCCAACTCGAAGAGCTGCTCGGGCAGCCGTTGTTCGACTATGTCGGCAAAAAGCTCTACATGACCGAGGCTGCCGAAGCCTTGCAGCGGGCCAGCCGGGATATTTTCGGGCGTCTGGAAAACCTCGATATGCAGCTGTCGGACATGCAGGGCTCACTGCAAGGCCAGTTGAAGCTGGCGGTGGAGTCCAGCGCCAAATACTTCGTGCCGCACTTGTTCGCCGCCTTCAAGCGCCAGCACCCGGAGGTGCAATTGCACCTGACCGTGGTTAACCGCGCCCAGGTGATCCGTCGGCTTTCGGACAACCGCGACGACCTGGTGATCATGTCCATGGTGCCTCAGGACATGGGCCTGGAATTTCTGCCATTCCTGAACAACCCGATTGTCGCTGTGGCACTGCCGGACCATCCGTTGAGCCTGCAAGGGGCGCTGCGCCTGCAGGATCTGGAACCTTACACACTGCTGATCCGCGAACCCGGATCCGGCACGCGGCTGGCCTGCGAAGAGTACTTCAAGGAAAAACGCGTGCACTTCACCCAGACGGTGGAAGTGGCCTCGGCCGAGGCGCAGCGTGAGTGCGTGGTGGCAGGGTTGGGCGTGGCGCTGCTGACGCGCCACGCCCTGAACCTGGAACTGGCCACCGGCGGGCTCAAGGAGCTGCCGGTGGAAGAGCTGCCGCTGTACCGCAGTTGGTGCCTGGTGCAAGCCAAAGCCAAGCGGCTGTCACCGGTGGCCCATGCGTTCCTGGGCTTTATCCGCAGCGAACGGGTGCAGATCAGCGCGCTGGCTGAGCGCTTCGCTGGGCAGCCAAGGGTGCCTGCCAGTGCAGTTCCGGGTAGTCACTGATGCTCTGCTGCAGCTGACGCTGGTCGCAGCGGTCTTCGATTGCGCGACGGAACGCCATGCGGCGCTGGTCTTCCTGCTGACGACGGGTCTTTACGGTGCTGTTGCTGTCTTCGTAGGGCCGGGCCATTTGGAGTCTCCCAATGCGAGTACGGGGAGTACAGGATGGCCGCGAGGGATGACGGGGCGATGACAGTGGGATGAAGATTCTGGACACACAAAAGATGCAAATGTGGGAGGGGGCTTGCTCCCGATGGCGGAGTGTCAGTCACCAGATTTATTGACTGGCCTATAGCTATCGGGAGCAAGCCCCCTCCCACATTTAGATCTGTGTACAGTTCAGTCGTCGAGGGCTTTGACGGATTTTGGCGAGAGACGAAGGCTGCGCAAACTGCGCTTCACGCTCTTGAGGTGGTTGACCAGGCTTGGCCCACGGGCCATGGCAACGCCCATCGCCAGTACGTCGATCACCACCAGGTGTGCAATGCGCGAGGTCAGCGGCGTGTAGATTTCGGTGTCTTCGTGTACGTCGATCGCCAGGTTCACCGTGGACAATTCCGCCAACGGCGTCTGGCTTGGGCACAGGGTGATCAGCGAAGCGCCGCTTTCACGCACCAGGTTGGCCGTGATGAGCAGGTCTTTGGAGCGACCGGACTGGGAAATACAGATGGCCACGTCGGTGGGCTTCAAGGTCACCGCCGACATCGCCTGCATGTGCGGATCGCTGTAGGCCGCAGCGGTGAGCAGCAGGCGGAAGAATTTATGCTGAGCGTCAGCCGCTACTGCGCCGGAAGCACCAAAGCCATAGAACTCGACGCGCTGGGCCTGAGACATCGCGGTCACGGCCTTTTGCAACTCAACCGGGTCGAGCTTCTCGCGCACTTCCATGAGGGTATGCAAGGTGGTGTCGAAGATTTTCAGGCTGTAATCGGCGACCGAGTCGTCTTCATGGATCGCAAACTGGCCGAAGCTCGCACCAGCGGCCAGGCTTTGCGCCAACTTGAGTTTCAAGTCCTGGAACCCGGAGCAACCGATGGCGCGGCAGAAACGCACGATGGTCGGCTCGCTGATACCCACGCTGTGGGCCAGGTCGGCCATGGAACTGTGCATCACAGCCGCAGGGTCAAGCAGCACGTGATCGGCAACCTTGAGTTCCGATTTGCGTAACAGGTGGCGCGACTGGGCGATATGTTGCAACAGGTTCAAAGGGCAGGACTCTTGTTATTGGCAGACGCCAGGGATGTAGCAAGCTTGTAGTTATACTACAAGAAATGACTTTTTGCCTGCTGGATACGCAACTGAATCGACTCGACCCCGCCATTTTCTGGTGAATCCCAGGATGTAGCGACTGTGCGCATTTTTCTCTTAGATCCTTAAAAAAGACCCAGGCTCACTTCGACGCCACCCGGCCGCGGCGTCATCATCCAGGCACTACATAACTAGCGCATCCGCCATGACCGATTTTGAGAACCTGATTGCGCCGGGCTTGCGAGCCCGAAAACTCTCAATCCTGAAAGGTGAATTACATGAGCAGCGATGTGCGCACTGAGCAACAAGTCTGGGAGATACAGGAAGAAGCCAGGGGCCACTGGCAGGTCAATACCTCTAACGGGTTCATCACCATCAAAGGTGAAGTCAGCGTTGGCAATCTCTCGGCCACGCCGATCTTGATGGTGGCCCTGCAGCCTCTTATCGGTGACACACTTCAACTTCGTCTGGAAATACTCGAATCTCCTGGAGCCACCTTACCGATGGTGACTACAAAGAAGGTGGTTTTCAAACTGCACGATTGCCCTGGCATTTCCAGAATTACCATTGGCGGAACACTGATTGCCGTTTCCCGTGCGGCAGAGAACGTCCCACAATAAACATAACGTTTGTTACGCGAAATTAGCGGTCATTGCGCATGACCGCTTTTCCTTTAAAAAGACAAACCTGCCGCATTTTTGCGCAGTAACTCCACCAGCGCCGGCGCCTCCACCGGCCGGCTGATCAGATAGCCCTGCACCTCGTCGCAACCCTCGGCCCGCAGGAAATCCAGCTGCTGCTGGTCTTCCACGCCTTCGGCCACTACTTTGAGCGCCAGACCGTGGGCCATGGCAATGATCGCTCGGGTGATGGCGGCATCCTCACGGCCCTGGCCGAGGCCACGGATAAAGGTCTGGTCGATCTTCACGTAGTCCACCGGAATACGTTTGAGGTAGCTGAGGGATGAATAGCCGGTGCCAAAATCGTCGATGGCCAGCTTCACGCCCAGGTCGCGTAACTGCCGGAAGGTGACGATGATGTGCTCGACGCTGTCGAGCAGCTGGCTTTCGGTCAGTTCCAACTCGAGGTATTGCGGGTCCAGCCCGGTCTCGTCCAATACCTGGCGTACCAGGCTGACCAGCTTGCCCTGGCGCAACTGATGCACCGACAGGTTCACCGACACCCGAATCGGCTCCAACCCCTGACGCTGCCATTCACAGGCCTGCCAGCACGCCTGGCGCAACACCAACTCCCCCAGCGGCACGATCAGACCGGTTTCTTCGGCCAGACCGATAAAGTCCCCCGGCGGCACCAGGCCCCACTGCGGATGATCCCAACGCACCAATGCTTCGACTGCATTGAGTTTGCCGCTGGCCAGGCATAATTTGGGTTGGTAGAACACCGTGAGCTGGCGCTCGTCGATGGCTTTGCGCAGGTGGTTTTCCAGCTGCAAGCGCTCCAGGGTGCTGGCTTGCAGGCTGTCGGTGTAGAACTGGAAATTATTCCCGCCCAGGTGCTTGGCGTGCTGCATCGCCATATTCGATTGGCTGACCAGCGCGGAAATTTCCCGCGCATTGTCCGGCAGCAGGCTGACGCCCATGGACGCGCTCACCACCAGTTCATGCCCCTCCACCGTCACCGGCACGCGCAGTTTTGCCAGCAGCCGAGTTGCCACGCGCGCCAGGCTCGACAAGTTGCCGTAGGCGTCGAACAGTACAGCGAATTCATCACCGGACAGCCGCGCAATGGTGTCGGCCTCCGGCAGTGCGTTGATCAGGCGCCGCGCCATTTTCTGCAGCAACTGGTCGGCCACCTCATGCCCAAGGCTGTCGTTGAGCAGTTTGAAACGGTCCAGGTTGATGTGCAGCAGCGCCAGGCTGCGCCCACCCTGGCGCACGCGCTGATGGGCTTCGCGCAGACGTTCGCGAAACAGCGAACGGTTGGCCAGGCCCGTCAGCTCGTCGTAATGGGTGAGGTAGCGCATGCGCTCTTCGGACTCGCGTCGCGCGGACAGATCGGCGAAAAAGCCGACAATATGGCTGACATGGCCACGAACATCGCGCACCACGTTCAGTTGCAGCCACTGCGGGTACAGCTCGCCGTTCTTGCGCGTTTCCACCAGTTCACCCTGCCAGGTGCCGTGGCTGAGCAACGCCTGGTGAATCACCGGAAAGTGGCGCCGGGCATCGCGACTGCAGGGCAGCTCCACCACGTTGCGGCCGAGCATGTCGTCGCTGGCAAACCCGGTGACACGGCTGAACGCCTGGTTGACGGCGATCAGCACGTAGTTAGGGTCGAGAATCACGATGCCTTCGCTGGCCGCCTCGAATACCGTCGAGGCCAGCCGTTGCTGTTCTTCCAGGGCCTTGCTGGCACTGATGTCGCGGCGTGTGCCGAGCATGCGGATAACCCGCCCGTTGGACGAATGCTCTACCGCACGCCCGCGGTCCTCGATCCACACCCAGTGCCCGTCACCATGGCGTATCCGGTATTCCACCTGATAGTCCTCGCTGCGGCCTTTGAGATGCTCCACCAGCGCATGCTTGAGCAGTGGCAAGTCGTCTGGGTGCAGGCGCGGCTTGAGGTGCCTGAGCATCGCGGTGACATATTCGGGCTCCAGGCCGAACAGTTCCTTGAGCTGGGTGTGGTGCACCTCATCGGTTTGCAGGTTCCAGTCCCACAGGCCCAATTCACTGGCCTGCAGCGCCATGGCCAGGCGCGCCTCGCTTTTGTTCAGGGCGAGGCTGGCGGCGTCCAGCTCCTGGCTGCGCAGCGTCACACGGTCTTGCAGACCGACCTGGGCTTCACGCAATTCCTGTTCAACCTGACGGCGCTGCTCGACTTCGCGCATCAGTTCCTGATTCAACTGCTCGCTGCGTTGCTGCGCCTGCTGCAGATGCTCGATCAAGGCCTGGTTCTGGAAACGTCGCAGCAGCGCGCGCTGGATCAGGCGGTTGACCTGCCACGCGACCACACTCAAGGACGCCAGCAGGATCAGACCGAGTACGCCCCAACCCTGCTGCTGGGAGGTGCCGTTCCAGAACAGATAAATGATCGCCGGCAACAGGCACGGCAAGGCGAAGGACAGAAAGGCCCAAAGGCTGACGGCATACGCCACGCTGGCCGACAACGTCGCCGCGCCGATCAGGCCGAACACCCAGGCTTGTTGCATAAAGCTGTCGGTGGGTACCAAGGCAATGGCGGCGATCGACAGGGTCAAGCCGCTGACCGCCGAACCGAGCATGAACATGCGACGCCACACGGGCTGGGCCTGACGGCTGGGCATCGCCGAATCAAAGGCCGCCACCTGGATGACTCGCATCGCCACCAGCGCCAGCAACCAGACCAGCCAGATGCTGTCGAGCAGGTATTGCTTGGGGTTCCACAACAGCCAGGCGCAGACCAGGCCATTGACCAGCATCAACAGGGTCGGCAGCAACGAGCCCTGATACAGCAGGCGTGTGCGCTCGACCGCTATCTGGGTGGCGTAATGTTTGCGGATAACCTGCGCTGGCGCCGCCGAAGGGCCGAACAGGTCAGTGTTAAAGGTCATAGGCAGTGTTCTTATAATGGTGAGCCCGAAACGTCGACGGAGCATACACAAGCAAGCGCTCGGACCAAACCGCTCCCGGTCATAAAAAACCCCCGTCAGCTGAGCGCAAAGCGCTGTGCCAGACGGCTTGAACGAGACGCCACGCGGGCTCTGGCGCATGACTAACCGGTCATCCGCGCTCAGCGCAATGTTTGCCGCCCAGTGGTTTTATGTCGACCACCCGGCATTGGGATTTGCCCGTCTTCCCCCGGCACCCTAGAATGCGCCGATGCGCGATGATCTCTCCCTTTTGCTGAACTCCCTCAACGATGCCCAACGCCAGGCCGTAGCGGCCCCCGTTGGCCGTCAGTTGGTCCTGGCCGGTGCTGGCTCCGGTAAAACCCGAGTGCTGGTGCACCGTATCGCCTGGTTGATCCAGGTCGAGAACGCGTCCCCCCATTCCATCCTGTCGGTGACCTTCACCAACAAGGCGGCTGCCGAGATGCGCCATCGCATCGAGCAGTTGATGGGCATCAGCCCGGCCGGCATGTGGGTGGGCACCTTCCACGGCCTGGCGCACCGCCTGTTGCGAGCACATTGGCAGGAAGCGGGGCTGAGCCAGACGTTCCAGATCCTCGACAGCGACGATCAGCAACGTCTGGTCAAACGAGTGATACGCGAGTTGGGGCTGGATGAACAGCGCTGGCCGGCACGCCAGGCCCAGTGGTTCATCAACGGCCAGAAAGACGAAGGCCTGCGCCCGCAACATATCCAGGCCAGCGGTGACCTGTTCCTGGCCACCATGCGCAGCATCTACGAAGCCTACGAGGCGGCCTGCCTGCGCGCCGGCGTGATCGACTTCTCCGAGCTGCTGTTGCGCGCCCTCGACCTGTGGCGCGACAACCCCGGCTTGCTGGCCCATTACCAGAAGCGCTTCCGGCACATTCTGGTGGACGAGTTCCAGGACACCAACGCCGTGCAGTACGCCTGGTTGCGCCTGCTGGCCAAGGGTGGCGACAGCCTGATGGTGGTGGGCGACGACGACCAGTCGATCTATGGCTGGCGCGGCGCGAAAATCGAGAACATCTACCAGTACTCCGAAGACTTCCCGGACGCGCAAACCATTCGCCTCGAGCAGAACTACCGCTCCACCGCGGGTATTCTGAAGGCCGCCAACGCCTTGATCGCCAACAACACCGGGCGCCTGGGCAAAGAGCTGTGGACCGACGGCGGCGAAGGCGAAGCGATCAACCTGTACGCTGCGTTCAACGAGCACGATGAAGCGCGCTACGTGGTGGAAACCATCGAAAGCGCGCTGAAAACCGGCCTGGCACGCAGCGATATCGCCATTCTTTACCGCTCCAACGCCCAATCGCGGGTGTTGGAAGAAGCCTTGTTGCGCGAGCGCATCCCTTATCGCATCTACGGCGGCCAGCGCTTCTTCGAGCGTGCGGAAATCAAGAACGCCATGGCCTACCTGCGCTTGCTGGAAGGTCGCGGCAACGATGCGGCGCTGGAGCGGGTCATTAATGTCCCGGCCCGTGGCATCGGGGAAAAAACTGTCGAGGCCATTCGCGAGCACGCCCGCCATGCCGATGTGTCGATGTGGGAGGCCATGCGCCTGCTTATCGCCAATAAAGGCCTGACGGGCCGTGCGGCCGGTGCATTGGGCGTGTTTGTCGAATTGATCGAGAACCTTGCGGCCAAATGCGCGGAAATGCCCCTGCATTTGATGACCCAGACCGTGATCGAACAGTCCGGCCTGATCGCCTACCACGAGGCGGAGAAAGGCGAGAAAGGCCAGGCCCGGGTAGAAAACCTTGAGGAACTGGTCAGCGCCGCCCGCGCCTTCGAGAACACCGATGAAGATGAAGAGCTGACCCCGCTCGCCGCCTTCCTTGGCCATGCGTCGCTGGAGGCCGGCGATACCCAGGCTGACGAGCATGAAGACAGCATTCAGCTGATGACCTTGCACAGTGCCAAGGGCCTGGAATTCCCCTATGTGTTCCTGGTGGGCATGGAAGAAGGCCTGTTCCCCCACAAGATGAGCCTGGAAGAACCTGGCCGCCTTGAGGAAGAACGCCGCCTGGCTTACGTGGGCATTACCCGGGCCATGCAGAACCTGGTGATGACTTACGCTGAGACCCGACGCCTGTACGGCAGCGAAACCTACAACAAGGTGTCGCGCTTCGTACGTGAGGTGCCGAAGGGACTGATCCAGGAAGTGCGCCTGTCCAACAGCGTCAGCCGCCCGTTCGGCGGTGGTCAGCAGCAGAACTCCAGCACCCTGTTTGCCGGTTCCGAGATCCCGGAAACCGCGTTCAGCCTGGGCCAGCAGGTCCGCCATGCCATCTTCGGGGAAGGCGTGATCCTCAACTTCGAAGGCGCCGGTGCCCAGGCACGGGTGCAGGTCAACTTTGCCGAGGGCAGCAAGTGGCTGATGATGGGCTATGCGAAGCTTGAGGCGGTCTGAAACGACGGTAGGTGGCGAGGGAGCTTGCTCCCGCTGGGCTGCGCAGCAGCTGCAAAAACGGGCGCGCTGCGCACGCCAGCGGGAGCAAGCTCCCTCGCCACGTCAAGCCACCCCATGAAACACCGCGTAACATGAAGATTATAAGCTCACCCTTGTTTTAGACGAGCGCGGGCCAATATCTGTAATACGTCCTACAGACCGTTCTGAATCGGTCCTACGCAAAAGCCCGAAACATTATGCCGCTAGCCACTGTCACGACACCTGTGCAACATGGCGCGCGTGCAATCCACAAATGGGAATTCCCTTTATGAAACGTTTTCTTAGCATCGCCATGGCGTTGTGCATCGGCTTGACGATGAGCCTCGACGCCAACGCCAAACGCTTCGGTGGCGGCAAGAGCATGGGCTCGGCACCGACTCACCAAACCAGCCAGATGGCTCCATCCGCCGGTGCCGGCGGTGCTGCAGCTACCGCAGGCGCAGCCGGTGCCGCGGGCGCTGCTGCCAAGGCCGGCGGTGCTTCGCGCTGGTTGGGCCCGCTGGCCGGCATCGCCGCCGGTGGCCTGCTCGCGTCCATGTTCATGGGCGGCGGCTTCCAGGGCATGCAGATCTTCGACATCCTGATCCTGGCGGTTATCGCCTTTGTGATCTTCCGCTTCATCGCCGCCCGTCGCCGCAAGCAGCAGGAGCACCTGGCTCCGGCCGGCGCGCCGATGCAGCGCGAAGTGTTCGAGCAAAAGCCAGCCATGGGTTCGATCTTCGGCGGTTCGGCAGCCCCTGCCGCCGCCCGTCCGGTGATCAACGCACCGGCCTGGTTCAACGAAGAGCGTTTCGTGGAAGCGGCCCGCAACCACTTCCAGTCCCTGCAGCAGCATTGGGACGCCAACGAAATGGACAAGATCGCCGAGTTCGTGACCCCGCAACTGCTGGACTTCCTCAAGCGCGAACGCGCCGACCTGGGTGACGGTTTCCAGTCGACCTATATCGACGACCTGCGCGTACAGCTGGAAGGTGTGGATGATCGCGCCGACAAGACCATCGCCACCCTGACCTTCAGCGGCGTGTCGAAGACCTCGCGTTTCGACCAGGGCGAAGTGTTCAGCGAAAGCTGGAACATGGAGCGCGCCCAGGGCGACAACCAGCCATGGCTGGTCGCCGGTATCCGCCAGAACGGCTGAGACCTGAACGCCTGAACAAGCGGTAACGAAAACCCCGGACATGTCCGGGGTTTTCTATTTCACGGTTGCACTTATAGCGAGCTACTGTATAAAACGCCCCTATAAACCGCGCCATCTAGCAAGAGGATCCCGGCCGTGGAAGAAATCATCGAACAACTGCGTGAAGCCAACGAACCGGTTCCGGTTCCTTTGGAGCTACCTGACGAAGACCAACTGGTGGAAATCGAGGAACAACTGTTCATCGATATTCCGTTTGTGTTCCGCGAATTCCTGCTGACCGTCAGCGACGTGGTCTACGGCAGCCTTGAGCCGGTGACTGTCACCGACCCGCAATCGCACACCTACCTGCCGGACGTT
Organism: Pseudomonas sp. MUP55; assembly: GCF_034043515.1. Classification (NCBI taxonomy): domain Bacteria; kingdom Pseudomonadati; phylum Pseudomonadota; class Gammaproteobacteria; order Pseudomonadales; family Pseudomonadaceae; genus Pseudomonas; species Pseudomonas sp. MUP55. The sequence goes on from NZ_CP138214.1 coordinate 5,884,472, forward strand.
GCCGCCAATGCCTGGGATGCCGGTGTAGACCGCAGCCTGATCCCGATCTGCCAGGACGGCGATGACTACTACTGCGTCGAAGAAGACGGCACCGTGGTGTTGTGGTGCGCCGAGGAAGAGCTGGTCCAGGAAGAAACCTGGGAATCGGTATGGCACTGGGCACGGGACGTCTGGCTGGAAAGCTGAGGCCTTTGCAGGCGTCGAGCTTGCTCGCGAGAAACCTGAGGGCGCCACGGGGTGTCAGGTTTCCCGCGTAATCGTTAACGATCTTTGCGAGCAAGCTCGCGCCTACTGCGTATCCTTGTGGTTATCCAGGGTTTCCAGCAGGGCAACCTGCATCCGCGTATGCACGCGGATGAACCAGCGCCAGAGCAACGCCGCCACCGCCGCAGCGACCACAGCGATGAGCACCAGCAACTTGTTGGTCGGTAAGATACTGGCCGACAAGGCTGCCAACAGCAGGAAGATCACCAACAGCGACAGAATGGGGATCAGCTCGGCGATCACCCGTCGCACGCGGTGGGTATGCCGTCCCGCCATTTCCGGCTTCACGCTCATCTCGGCCAACAGCATCGACAACGCCTTGAGCTTGCGATACGCCGCAATCAGAAACGGCAGCGACAACAGCAACGCCCCGCCCCAAATCAACGCTTTCTGCCAGCTTTGATCGCTGATCCAGCCTTCCAGATACCCTCCGATGCGCGCCGCGAAAAAGCTTCCCGCGAAGAAGATGGCGATCACCAGTGCCAGGTTCACCCCCACTTGCAGAAGGATCTTGCGGATCATCGCCGCCAGCATGGCGCCTTCGCCTTGAGGCTGGATACTGCGCAGCCACTCGCCATACATACCGAATACCCGGCTCATGCGCTGGGGCATCACAGCGGCAATTTTCAGTGACAGCGGGTCGGCACCACGGATCAGGTAGGGGGTGAGCAAGGTCGTGATTGCCGAAACGGCTACCGCCACCGGATACAGAAAATCGCTGGTGACCTGCAGGGTCATCCCCAGCGCCGCGATGATGAAAGAGAATTCGCCAATCTGTGACAGCCCCATGCCCACCCGCAGCGACGTGCGGCCATCGTTGCCGGCGATAAACGCGCCGAGCCCGCAAGACAGCATCTTGCCCAGCACCACGGCCACGGTAATCACCGCAATTGGCCAGGCGTACTGCAGCAGGATCTGCGGGTCGATCATCAGCCCAATGGCCACAAAGAAGATCGCACTGAACATGTCGCGAACCGGTTCGATCAGGCGCTCGATCTTAATCAGTTGGCGCGATTCGGCCATGATCGCGCCGATCAGGAACGCCCCCAGCACCATGCTGTATTCAAGCTTGACCACCAGCAGGCAGAAACCGAAACACAGGCCCAGCACGGTGATCAGCAACATCTCGTTGCTTTCGAACCTGGCGACATAAGCCAGCAGGCGCGGTACCAGCAAAATGCCAATCACCAGGGCGACAATCATGAACAGCGACAGCTTGCCCACGGTGGAAAACACCTCGCCGGAACTGACCGTGCCGCTGACGGCAATGCTCGACAGCAAGGCAATGATGCCGATCCCCAGGATGTCCTCGACGATCAGCACGCCGAATATCAGCTGGGCGAAACGCTGGTTCTTCATCTTCAGGTCATTGAGCGCCTTGACGATGATGGTGGTGGAGGAGATCGCCAGGATCGCGCCAAGGAACAGCGAATCCATGGTGTTCCAGTCGAACCACTGGCCAATCTCGTAGCCGATCCAGATCATCAGGATGATTTCCAGGAACGCCGCGATAAACGCCGTGGCGCCGACCTTGAACAGCTTGCGCAGGCTGAATTCCAGGCCCAGGCAGAACATCAGGAAGATCACCCCCAGCTCAGCCAGGGTCTTGATCGTGTCTTCATCATGAATCAGGCCGAACGGCGGCGTGTGGGGGCCGATGATGAAGCCCGCGACGATATAGCCCAGCACCACCGGCTGCTTGAGGCGATGGAACAGAATGGTGACCACCCCCGCCACCAGCATGATCACGGCCAAATCCTGGATAAAGCTGATGGCGTGCATGGCGAGGGGCTCCTTGAAATAGCTGGCGCTTTTCTCACTTCCTGCGTGCGCTAGCGCTGAAAGAAAAGTCTGCCGTGATCGTGAGAAATGCCCCGAGATGGGCTTTTGAAGGTTAACACCGCGACTTCCGCCGGAAAGCCGGTGCAATATATGGAAACAGATCGGCCCAAGCGTGACGGCAAGCCGCCCGCCGGCGTCCCGTTAAGGATGGCGCTGCAAAGACCCCAGCACCCGCAGAGGTGCCCTACCCCAACCAATGCCTACAACCCGTGAGTGTGCTATGGAACCCGGAAACGCCCAGCTGTCGATGACGGTATTGATGACCCCTGACATGGCCAACTTCTCAGGCAATGTCCATGGCGGCACGCTGCTCAAGTACCTCGACGAAGTGGCGTACGCATGCGCCAGCCGTTATGCCGGCCGCTATGTGGTCACGCTGTCGGTGGACCAGGTGATTTTCCGCGAGCCGATCCATGTCGGCGAGTTGGTGACCTTTCTCGCGTCGGTCAACTACACCGGCAACACCTCGATGGAAGTAGGCATCAAGGTAGTAACCGAGAACATTCGTGAACGCTCGGTGCGTCATACCAACAGTTGCTTTTTCACCATGGTGGCGGTGGACGACCAGCGCAAACCGGCCGCCGTACCGCCCTTGCAGCCGCAGAACAGCGAAGACAAGCGCCGCTTCGTGCAGGCCCAGCAGCGTCGGCAGATTCGACAGGAGCTGGAAAAGCGCTACCAGGAAATCAAGGCCGACGCGCCCTGATTCAAATTCTGCAAACCCAGTCAAATGTGGGAGGGGGCTTGCCCCCGATTGCGATTTATCAGCCGCCATTTCTTTGGCTGAAACACCGCTATCGGGGGCAAGCCCCCTCCCACATTGGGTTTTGTGTAGTTACAGGCTGATCGGCGTGGCTTCGAAACGCACGCGGGGGTGGGCGATACGATCCTGCGCCCGCACCAGCTCCAGTTCGTAACTGGCGCAGGCCTGGGTTTCCAGCAGCACTTCGTGCACCGCCGCTGCAGTGAACTCGAAAGCGGCCACCAGGCTATCGCCCAATAGCACCCGCGCCAGGAACAACCCCGACGTCAGGTCGCCCACGCCCACCGGCTGGCGCGGGAATGCCAGCAGCGGTCGACGCAAATGCCAGCTGCCATCGGCCGTCACCAGCAACATCTCGAAGCCGTCCGGCAATTTGCCCGGGTAATCCAGATGCTTGACCAGCACCGCCTTCGGCCCGCGCGTCAGCAAGGCCTTGGCCATCGCCAGGCAATCGAGCAGCGATTGCGGTTTGCGCCCGGCAAAGCTGTCCAGTTCCAGCTGGTTAGGGCACAGGAAATCGGCCACGGCCGCCGCCTCGTTGAGCAGGAAATCACTGACTTCCTGCGGCACGATGCAGCCCTTTTCCGGATGGCCCATCACCGGGTCGCACAGGTACATGACCTTGGGGTTGAGCGCCTTGATGCGCGCCACACCGCTTAGAATTGCACGCCCCTGGTCCGCACTGCCGAGGTAGCCCGACAGCACCGCATCGCAGTTACCCAGCTCGCCGATCGCCGCGATCCCTTCCACCAGTGCCGGAATTTGCTGCGGGGCCAGCACTTCGCCCGCCCAGTGACCATACTGTGTGTGGTTGGAGAACTGCACCGTGTTGAGCGGCCATACATTCACCCCGACCCGCTGCATGGGGAACACGGCGGCGCTGTTTCCGGCGTGGCCAAAGACCACATGAGACTGGATCGCAAGCAGATGGGGTGTACGTTTCATGCAGGAGATTTCCATAAAGCCGTTGAAATTCTGGCCGCGCAGTATGCGACTAAACGCAGCCTGTACGACAGACCGGCGACACAGTTAAGCTGCGCTCACTTTGTTGGAGTTCATGGAATGCTGACCCTGGGAAACATCTTCGTCTTGATGCTGCTGGCGACCGGCGCGGCTTGGGTCTGGCATAACCATGGCCTGCGCGAGCGGGCGCTGGAGCGGGTCAAGCAGCACTGCGCCAAGCTCGACATCGAACTGCTCGACGGCGCGGTGGCCTTGAAACGCATCGGTTTCGTGAAAGATGCCAAGGGTCGGCGACGGTTGGCCCGCGTCTACAATTTCGAGTTCACCGTGACGGGCGAGGCTCGCCACAGCGGGACCATCACCCAGTTTGGCGCCCACAGCGCGCAGATTGAACTGGCGCCCTACCCGTTCGAAGCCAAGGAGCCGCTGCCCAGCGCCGAGGTCATCGAACTGAGCCAGTGGCGCCAGGACCACGCTACCAAGAACCGTCAGTAACGGCAGGCCGCCAGTGCGGTCTGCAATGCCGCCACGTCCTGAGGCACGCTGAAGATCAGCTCGATACGAGAATCACGTCGCCATTCGCTGGGCTGCCAGACCGGCAGGCTGTTATCCACAGCGTTGGCGGACACCCAGGCATCGCGGCTGTGGATAACCAGTTTGGCGCGACGCCAGTGCAGACTTTTCAGCCACTGGTTCAAGCGCTGCTGGTCAAATTGCTGGCTCGGATGCCAGCGCCAACCGATGCTCCAGCCGCCCTCCTGAGCCTGGCTCAGGCAGATGGGCAGTGTGGGGTCGTTCCACACCGTCGGCATTGGCGCCGAACCATTGGGCACCGCAAAGTTATCCACAACCCCGCCCGCCTGAGCTTTCAAGCCAGGTAGCTGTTCAATGGGCAACTGCGCCTGGCGCGTCCAATACAGTGCGTAACCCGATAGCTGCTGCTCGATGGCCTGGCGTTGCAGCGCATCCAGCGCCTCATCCTTGTTCAATACCAGCAGGCCGGCACTGGCCAGCGCCTCCTGCTGTGCTTGCGGCAAGGGTTTGCCCGCTGCCAGACCCTGGGCGTCCAGCACCAGCACGCACGGCTGAACCGCCAGCACGCCTTGCCATGGCGCTTGACCCAATTGTTTAAGTAACTGCGCCGGATGGCCCAAGCCCGACGGCTCGATAAACAGCCGATCCGGCCTGGCCTTGCGCAATAACCGGCCCAGGCCCACCTGAAACGGCGCGCCGTTCACACAACACAGGCAGCCACCCGCCACTTCGCCCAGGGCAATGCCATCGTCATCTTGAGTGAGCAAGGCAGCGTCCAGGCCGATCTGGCCGAACTCGTTGATCAGCACCGCCCAGCGCTCGTTGGCCGGGCGTTGGGAAAGCAAGTGTTTGATCAGGCTGGTCTTGCCGGCGCCCAGGGGCCCGGCAATCACGTGAGTGGGAATGTTCTGCAGCATGGGTGGCATCATTCAGACCGTCTGGAATGCTTGATCCTACGCGTTTATGCCAGCCAATCCAGCGTGAGGATCAAGCGACGTTCATTCGCTTTCAGTGCCGGCGAGCGATGAATGAGGCCATGGTTTTCATTTCCGTGCCATTTTGTACCCTTGAGCAGCGCCACTTCACCACACAGGATCTGCTCGATGCGCTCGTTGGGTTCTGCGTCAGGCTGGCTCAACCGGCAGCGGTCCATGACGCCTTCGCGCAGCCACTGGCTGCCGACGCCGGCATAGGTGGTGATCAGCCGCACAGGTACATGGTCGACATGAAAGCGCGGGCACATGGCCTTGTCCAGCAGGCGCAAACGCAAGCCGATGCGCTTGGCGCCAAGCAGGCAGGCAAACGCGCTGACCAGCCAGGACACGTCGGCGATAAAGCCATCATAGCCTTCCAGATCGCGGCAACCGGAGGCCAGACCGTGCAGGTTCGGCGCGCTGTCTTCGCTGTCCAACTCGATGACCAACGCTTCGGCCAACGGCTCGTCGAGCGCTACCATCAGGGCGCCGAACTCGGCGATGTGCACCGGCAATTGGCGCTGCCACAGCGCCAGGTTCACGCCGTCGTCGAGGATGTCAGACAACGCCAGCGGGCTTTCGCCACGGGTCTGGCGAATCACCGGGCGCAGGGGAGTAACCGGGGCCAGCATCAGGCGGCTGCCTCTTCATACCAGGGGCCAAAGGGGTCGACCCATTGGCGCCAACCGTCGACACCCAAGGCCATTTCCGCGTCAGTGAGCAGGCACTGGTCCAGTTCGGCGCGCATCTTGGCGAAGTCGATGTTCTGCCCGATAAACACCAGTTCCTGACGGCAATCACCGGTGCTCAGTTGCCAGTTCTCCATGATCGCCGCGACGCTTTCCTGGTCTTGCGGCCACTCGTCTTTGGGCACGAAGCGCCACCAGCGCCCGGCAAAACCATGACGCATCAAACCACCGGCCTGAGACCAGCTGCCGGCATCCTGATGTTTGCTGGCCAGCCAGAAGAAGCCTTTGGAACGCAACAGCTTGCCGTTCACCCAGGGGCGGTCGATGAAGTCAAAAAACCGCTGCGGGTGAAAGGGACGGCGCGCACGGTAAGCGGTAGAGGCAATGCCATATTCTTCGGACTCCGGCACGTGTTCGCCGCGCATCTCCTGCAGCCAGCCCGGGGCCTGGGCGGCGCGGTCGAAATCAAAGCGCCCGGTATTGAGGATCTTGTCCAGCGGCACCTGGCCCATGACCATCGGGATGATCTGCGCCTGGGCGTTGAGGCGCTCAAGGATTGCCATCAGCTCTTCGCGCTCGTGGCTGCTGATCAGGTCGATCTTGCTGATCAGGATCACGTCGGCAAATTCGATCTGTTCGATCAACAGGTCGGTGATCGAGCGTTCATCCTCTTCGCCCAGGGTCTGCCCACGTGAGGCCAGGCTTTCTGCGGCCTGGTAGTCGAGCAGGAAATTCACGCCGTCGACCACCGTAACCATGGTGTCCAGGCGCGCAATGTCCGCCAGGCTCTGCTCGTTTTCATCGCGAAAGGTGAAGGTTTCGGCCACCGGCAGCGGTTCGGAGATGCCGGTGGATTCGATCAGCAGGTAATCGAACCGACCTTCCCTGGCGAGCTTGCCGACCTCTTCGAGCAAATCCTCGCGCAAGGTGCAGCAGATGCAGCCGTTGCTCATCTCCACCAGTTTTTCTTCGGCGCGATTGAGCGTGACGTCGCGCTGGACCTCACTGCCGTCGATGTTGATTTCGCTCATATCGTTGACGATCACCGCGACCCGCAGGTTTTCGCGGTTGCGCAGCACATAGTTGAGCAGCGTGCTTTTACCGGCGCCGAGAAAGCCGGACAACACGGTAACGGGTAGACGATTGGGCATCAGGTCGATCTCATCTGGCTGCCCGGTCGAGCCAGGCTTTGTTTTATGTTATAGTATAACAATACAAACAAGCCAACCCCTCTTGTTCCTGGCGACGAAGGGCGCAATGCTTGATCACCTTCCTGCCCTGAGAAACCCGATGAAACGCCTTTGCTACGTCCTGTTATTGGCAGCGGCAGGACCTGCCTGTGCGCAAACCCCAAGCCTGTTGGCCCACTGCACGCGCAGCGCCAACCTGCTGGCCTGCGTGGACCCGCTGGGCAATGCCTATAGCGTGGCGACCGTGGGCAGCACCACGTATCTGCGTGGGTTCGAGGTGGTCGGCAAACGCTACTGGGCACAGACCAACAGCCGTTATGGGCAACTGACGTTCTTTACCGGGTTGGCGTCGGATGGTGAGGCGTGGGTCGGCTACACCCGGCGCGTAGGCTGGACCACCCTCAACCGGTTCTCCAGTTCAGGCGGAGCCAGCGCCACGTTCACCTGCAGCCGAATCACCGGCTGTTAGACCTGGCCGTTCTTCTGCTCCTGCACCCAGGCCATGTAGCTGTTCATCGGCGGGTTCTTCTCGAAGTATTTTTTCAGCCCGTCGAACAAGCCATCCGCCACCGCCTGTTGATGACGCGCCGTCACCAACCGCTGGGCGTCCTGGCTGTTGGAGATAAACCCGGTCTCGACCAGGATCGACGGCACGTCCGGCGATTTGAGCACTGCGAAGCCGGCCTGTTCCACGCGTTTCTGATGCAGGCTGGTGATGTTTTGCAGGCTGCCCAATACCGAGCTGCCCAGTTGCAGGCTCGAGGCGATGGTGGCGTTCATCGACATGTCGAGAATCACCCCCGCGAGCATTGGGTCCTTGTCCTTCAGGTTGAGCAACGTCGTGGCGCCCAGCAGATCCGCGCCGTTTTCACGCTGCGCCATGAAACGTGCGGTCGCGGAAGTAGCGCCGCCCTCGGACAACGCATACACCGAGGCACCCGACGCGGTGAGCCTGGGGGCGGCGTCGGCATGTACCGAGATGAACATGTCGGCTTTGTGCTGGCGGGCGATGTCCACGCGCTTGCGTAACGGCACGAAGAAGTCATCGTTGCGCACCAGTTTTACGTCGAAGCCTTTTTCGCGCTTCAACCGCTTGGCCAGCAATTGAGCAATCGACAGCACCACGTCTTTTTCTCGCTGGCCCTTGGAGCCGATGGCGCCGGGGTCTTTGCCGCCGTGGCCTGGGTCGACCACTACAATGATGTCGCGCTTGGGGTGGGCCTTGTCCACCGGCGCGATCAATGGCGCAGGCTCGGCGGCGATCTGACGAGGCGCGCGCGTGGCGCTGCTCAGGTCAAGCACCAGGCGATGGCCCTGACCGTCCTGGGGCGGCAACAGGAAGCTGTTGAGCTGCATCGGCGCAGCCAGGTCCAGCACGATGCGGGTGTCGTTCTTGCCGAAATGACCGGAACGAATCGAGGTAATCCCGCTGTTCTTCAGCACCAACTGGGAGAAGTCGCCACTGAGCCCCGCGCCGCTCAGGTCGATGATCACGCGTTCCGGGGCGGCCAGTGAAAAGGTCTTGTATTGCACCGGGCCGCTGAGATCGAACACCAGCCGCAGCTTATCGTCCGAACGCCACAGCCGCGCATTGCGAATCTGCGTGGCGTACGCCCCCAGCGGCAAGGCGAACAAGGGGCTGACCAGCAGCAGGTTGAGGAGTTGACGTCTGTGCATGACCTATACCGCAAATAAGGGAGCGTCCCTGCTCGACGTGACTGAAGAAAGGCTGGAGCAGAAATTTCATCGTGAAAGAGATTGTTATACTATAACATGTCGAATTATTTCCAACGATGGACCTGCTTATGAATGCGCTGACTCTGCCGGATATCGCCGCGCAGGCTTCACGCCAGGCCTTGCCACTGGATTGGGTAGGCATGTGCGGCATTGCCCTGCCTGTCTTGCTCGATGGCCAACGTCTGCCCGCCACCGCCGATGCCGGCGTAAGCCTGGACGATGGCGCGGCCCGTGGCATTCATATGTCACGCCTGTACCTGGCCCTGGAAATGTTCGATCAGCAACCGCTTACGCCTGCACTTCTGCGTAATGTACTGCAGCGGTTTCTCGACACACATGAAGATTTATCTAACAACGCCTATCTGCGTATTCACACCGACCTGCTGTTGAAACGGCCTGCCCTGGTCAGCGCTTTGGACGGTTGGAAGCGTTACCCGGTGAGTATCGAGGCGCGTCTGGAAAACCAGATGTTCCACGTGGAACTAAAAATTGACGTTATTTATTCCTCAACCTGCCCTTGCTCCGCTGCCCTTGCCAGGCAGTTGATTCAGCAGCAGTTTCTCGCCGACTTCGCTAACAAACCGTTGCAGCATGCCGAGGTACTGACCTGGCTCGGCAGCGCCGACGGCATCGTTGCCACGCCCCACAGCCAGCGCAGCAGTGCGCAGTTACACGTGCAGATTCAAGGTGACGAACTGCCAATACTTGAACTGATCAACGATGCCGAAGCCGCGCTCGGCACAGCCGTGCAAACCGCGGTGAAACGTGCGGACGAACAAGCCTTCGCCCTGGCCAACGGGCAGAACCTGATGTTCTGCGAAGACGCCGCGCGCCGCCTGAACCTCGCCTTGAAACGCTCGGATGCGGTCAACGCCTTCCACCTCAAAGTGATCCACGCCGAAAGCCTGCACGCGCACGATGCCGTGGCTGAAAGCCGCTGGACGAGACCTGCCACATGATCACCTGCAACGCGTTGCGCTGGGGCGCTCCGGGCCAACCGCTCACTCCTGCCATGGATTTCACCCTGGAAAAAGGCAGCCTCACCGGCGTCATCGGCCCCAACGGCTGCGGCAAGAGCAGCCTGCTTAAAGTCATCGCCGGCCTGCAAAAGCCGCTGGCTGGGAAAGTCAGCGTCGATGTGCCACGCCGCGGCGGCCTGGCGTTCCTCCCCCAGCAACAACACTTGGATCGACAGTTTCCCATCAGCCTGCAAGAACTGGTCGCCGCCGGCTTCTGGGGCACCCGGCTCACACCGCAGCAACGCAGCGAACGCCTGCACGCCGTGCTGGAAGACTGGTGCCTCGGCGGCCTGGAGCAGCGCCCGCTGATGGCCCTGTCCGGCGGCCAACTGCAACGCGCCCTGCTCGCGCGTATGAGCTTGGCCGACTCACCGATCCTGTTGCTCGACGAACCTCACGCGGCGCTCGACGAAGAAGGTCAGGCATTGTGCTGGAAACACATTCACGCCTGGCATGACGAAGGCCGCACACTGATGGTGGTCTGCCACGACCTGGCGTCGGTGCGCCATCACGCCCCACACGTGCTGCACATCAAAAGCACGGGCTGCGCCCTGGGCCTGAGCAAAGAGCTGATCCGCCCCCAACCGCAATTGCAGGTGGCCTGATGCACTTCGCCGCGCACTTGTGGATGCCCTTTGTCGATTTCGTCTTCATGCGCCGCGCGCTGATCGGTGGCCTGGTACTCGCCTGCAGCACCGCGCCGCTGGGTGTGTTTTTGATCCTGCGACGCATGAGCCTGATTGGTGATGCCGTGGCCCACGGCATTCTGCCTGGCGCCGCCCTGGGCTTCTGGTTCGCCGGGTTGAGCCTGCCGGCGCTGACCATCGGCGGCCTGGGGGCGGGGCTGAGCATGGCCGGGCTGTCCGCCTGGATCACCCGCCGCACCGGCCTGCGTGAAGACGCCAGCCTCGCCGCCATCTACCCCATCTCCCTCGCCGCCGGCGTGTTGATCCTCGGCATCGCCGGCAAGCGTCTGGACCTGTTGCACCTGCTGTTCGGCTCCGCCCTGGCGGTGGATGAAACCACCCTCACCGGCATGCTCTGGGTCACCGGTTTCAGCCTGATCGCCATGGCGCTGATTTACAAACCGCTGCTGCTCGACACCCTCGACCCGCTGTTCCTGCAAACGGTCAGCCGCCTCGGCCCGCTGGCCCACGGGTTGTTCCTGACGCTGGTGGTGCTGAACCTGGTCATCGGCTTCCAGGCCATCGGCGCCTTGATGGTGGTGGGCTTGATGATGCTGCCGGCCATCGCTTCGCGCTTCTGGAGCCGGCGCCTGCCGGTGTTGATCGCGGTATCGGCAGTGCTGGGATGCCTGTCGGTGTGGCTGGGTTTGTTGCTGTCGTTCTATTACTCACTGCCCAGCGGCCCGGCCATCGTGCTGGTGGCGGGCGGCGGGTATTTGCTGTCCGTGGTCTTCGGTCCGGTGCACGGCTTGCTGCGCCGCCCGCCCTTGCTTACATCCCAATGAGGTGTCTCCCGATGCGCGCTCTACTCGTGCTGTTCAGTCTGCTGTTGCCGCTGTCGATGGCCCAGGCTGCCGATAAGCTCCAGGTGGTTACCAGCTTCAGTATTCTCGATGACATCACCCACCAGATCGGTGGCGACCACATCCAGATCAGCAACATGGTCGGCCCGGACGCCGACGCCCACACCTACGAACCCACCCCCGACGACGCCAAGGCGTTGCTCAAGGCAAAGCTCATCATCAAGAACGGTCTGGGCTTCGAGCCCTGGCTGGACCGCCTGGTGACCAGCACTGAAACCAAGGCCACGGTGGTCACTGCCAGCAAAGGCGTGATCTCCCACACCATGGACGAGGACGGCGAAACCATCCCTGACCCCCACGCCTGGCACAACCTGGCCAACGCCGAGATCTACGTCAACAACATCACCAAAGCGCTGGTCACCGCCGACCCGGCCAACCAGGCGGATTACCTGCGCAACAGCCAGGCCTACCTCAAGCAAATCCACCGCGTGCTGGCCGAAGCCAAGACCAAGTTCGGCGCACTGCCCGCAGGCAACCGCCGTATCGTGACCTCCCATGACGCCTTCGGTTACCTGGGCCAGGCCTATGGCATTCAGTTCCTGGCGCCTCAGGGCCTGTCCACCGAGCGTGAGCCGTCAGCCGCCGAAGTGGCCGCGCTGATCACGCAAATCCGCAAGGACAAGGTCAAGGCCGTGTTCATGGAGAACATCAAGGACTCGCGCCTGCTCAAGCAAATCGCCGACGAAAGCGGCGCGCAGATTGGCGGCACGCTCTACTCCGACGCCCTCGCCGCCGAAGGCCCGGCCAGCACCTTTATTGGGCTGTTCGAATACAACCTCAACACCCTGTGCGCGAGCTTAGGCAAACCATGATCCGCAAGAACCCTTCGGGCGATCTGCCGGTGATCGCCGAATCGGCCTACGTCGACAAAACCGCGATCATCTGCGGCAAGGTGATCATCGGCGAGAACGTATTTGTGGGCCCCTACGCCGTGATCCGCGCCGATGAAGTCAACGCCAGCGGTGCCATGGACCCGATCACCATCGGTGCCAATTCCAATATCCAGGACGGTGTGGTGATCCACTCCAAGTCCGGCGCCGCCGTGACCATCGGCGAGTTCACCTCCATCGCCCACCGCTCCATCGTCCACGGGCCCTGCACCGTGGGCGACCGCGTGTTTATCGGTTTCAACAGCGTGCTGTTCAACTGCGCGGTGGGCGACGGCTCGGTGGTGCGGCACAACTCGGTCGTGGACGGGCGCGACCTGCCCGCCGCCTTCTACGTGCCCTCCACCACGCGCATCGGGCCCACCACCGACTTGTCGCAGTTCGCGCCGGTGAGCGTCAGCGCCTCGGAGTTTTCCGAAGACGTGGCCCGCACCAATGTCGACCTGGTGCGCGGTTACAAAGCCCTGCAAAACGAGTTCTGAAGCATGAGCCGCCTATTGATTCGCAACGCCAAACTGGTCAATGAAGGCCGGGAATTCGACGCTGATGTGCTGGTGGTCAGTGGCCGCATCGAGAAGATTGCCGGCAGCATCGAACACGCAAACGAACCGGTAGAGATAGACGCCCAAGGTCAATGGTTGTTGCCTGGGATGATCGATGACCAAGTGCACTTTCGCGAACCCGGTGCGCCGGACAAAGGCAGCTTCTACAGCGAGTCCCGCGCAGCGGTGGCCGGTGGCATCACCAGCTTCATGGACATGCCCAACACCCACCCGGCCACGCTGAGCCTGGACGCCCTGGCCGATAAAAAGCGCCGCGCCGCGTTGCACTCGGTGGCCAACTACGGCTTTCACTTTGGCGTGAGTCACGCCAACCTGGACACTGTCGCGGCACTCGATCCTCGTGAAGTGGCGGGCGTAAAAGTGTTCATGGGCGCCTCCACCGGCAATATGCTGGTGGACGATCCGCAGACGCTGGAGCGCCTGTTTGCCGAGGTGCCAACGATCCTGCTGGCTCACTGCGAACACACGCCGAGCATCCAGGCCAACGAACTGCGCCTGCGTGAACGCTTCGGCGAGCGCATCCCTGCCGTGGCCCATGCGCTGATCCGCGATGCCCAGGCGTGCTATCGCTCCTCATCGCTGGCCGTGGCATTGGCCAAGCGCCATGGCACGCGCTTGCACGTGTTGCACCTGACCAGCGCGCGGGAGTTGGCCCTGTTCGAAGACAAGCCGCTGACGCAAAAGCACATCACCGCCGAAGTCTGCCTGCACCACCTGCTGTTCGATGACCGCGACTACCAGCGCCTTGGCCACCAGATCAAATGCAATCCGGCGATCAAGACCCGCGCCGACCGCGACGCGCTGCGCCTGGCTTTATTGAGTGATCGTCTGGATGTGATTGGCAGTGACCATGCGCCGCATACCTGGGCACAAAAGCAGTTGGACTATCGCCAGGCGCCGGCCGGTCTGCCCTTGGTGCAACATGCGTTGCCGGCGTTGCTGGAACTGGTGGCAGACGGGCTGCTGCCGCTGACCACGCTGGTGGCCAAAACCAGTCATCGCGTCGCCGACCTGTTTGCGATTCCGGACAGAGGTTATCTACGCGAGGGGTATTGGGCCGACCTGGTGCTGATCAAGCCCGAGCCTGCCGGCAAACCCGTGAGCAGCCAACCGATCCTGGCCCGTTGCGGCTGGACGCCTTTTGCCGAGCGCAGCTTTCGCCACAGCGTCAGCACTACCCTGGTGACGGGCCACCTGGCGTGGCACAACGGCCAGGTGGTCGACAGCTGCCAGGGCCTGCCCCTGCACTTCTTGCGTTAAGCGCGGGGCTTGACGGTACCGCAGTCGTTACCCAGCCACTGCGCGTGGGTGTCCAGGCTGCCCTTTTGCTGGATGCCGGTGGCATTGAAGGTGCCGTTGACAGTGGTGGTGAATTCCTTCTGGCTCTGGAAGGTCGCCACGCCCGTGCCTTGGGCTTTCGGGCAGCTGAAGCGGAATTTCCACTGGTTGCCGGTCTTGTCGGTCACTTCCTGTTTGCAACCCGATTGCGGGTCAGTCAGGGGAATGGAATCGGAGGCGACCTGGGCTGGCGTGAGGCACACCTGCACGCCTTTACCGGCCATGGTGATGCCCTGTTTTTCCAGCATGGCGCGCTGTTCAGGGGTCATCTGTTGCTTGAGCTGACCCAGGATCAGCGACAAGTCCGGCAGGTCCTGGTTGTCGACTTTCATATTGCTCGTAGTCAGTTCCCACAAGCCCGGCGCCAACATCTGCGCGTGTGCCGCCAGCGGCAGCGACAAACCAACAACCATGGACAAACAGAGCAGACGAGCATTCATCGGGTAACTCCTGGGCAATAGTGGGCGTTAGACGCCGCAAAGCCGCCAGTGTTGCACGGCAAATAAAATAGCGACATTCAGGGTGGAACATGGTCTGTTACGCATTGGACTGCCCGGAGTAATGTCGTTCATGGATTTTTTTGGCCCGCACCTGCTCGCCTACTTCATTGCCACGCTGCATTTTCTCGGGAGCCTCGCCGCCATCCATGCGGTACTGACCGTCAGAACCGCCCAAGGCTCGATTGCCTGGGCGCTGTCGCTGATGTTCATGCCTTATCTCACGCTGATTCCCTACCTGATTTTTGGTCGCAGCACCTTCGATGCCTACATCCAGGCGCGGCGCCAGGCCAACCAGGAAATGCACAGGGCCATCGCCGAATTGAACTGGCGCCCGTGGGTCGAGGAAGCGCTGGCCGCGCGCAACTCCAGTGCCTACGCCTCGTTGCGCGCCATGCCCAAACTGGGCCGCATGCCGTGCCTTGCCAATAACCAGGTGCAGTTGCTGATCAATGGCGATGCCACCTTCAGCGCCATCTTCGAAGCCATCGGCAACGCGGAAACCGCCGTGCTGTTCCAGTTTTTCATCATTCACGACGATGACCTCGGCCGCCAACTGCACCGGTTGCTCAGCGCAAAAGCGGCCGAAGGCGTGGACATCTACGTGCTCTACGACCGCATCGGCAGCCACGCCCTGCCCCATCACTACGTGCAATCGCTGCGCGACGCCGGGGTCAAGGTCAAAGCCTTCGCCACCCGCAGCGGCTGGTTGAACCGCTTCCAGGTCAACTTCCGCAACCACCGCAAGATCGTGGTGGTGGACGGCATTACCGGGTTCGTTGGCGGGCATAACGTGGGTGATGAGTACCTGGGCAAGAAACCGCCGTTGGCGCCGTGGCGCGATACACACGTACAGGTCACCGGCCCGGTGGTCGCGTGCTTGCAGGAGTCGTTCGCCGAGGATTGGTTCTGGGCTGCGCGGGAACTGCCGCCGCTGATCCTGCCGGACGCTTACCCGGAAGACGGCGTGCTCTGCCAATTGCTCGCCAGCGGCCCGGCGGACCCGTATGAAACCTGCTCGCTGTTTTTTGTCGAGGCCATTCACGCCGCGACCGAACGCGTGTGGATCACCAGCCCGTATTTCATCCCCGACGAAGCGGTGTTTGCCGCCCTGCGCCTGGCCGTGCTGCGCGGCGTGGACGTGCGTGTTCTGCTGCCCTCGCGACCGGACCACCGCATCGTGTATGCCGCCTCCAGCCTCTATGCCATCGAAGCGGTACGCGCCGGCGTGCGGGTGTTCCGCTACACGCCCGGGTTTGTGCACCAAAAAGTGGTGTTGGTGGACAGCGAAATCAGCGCCATCGGCAGCGCCAACATGGACAACCGTTCATTCCGGCTGAATTTTGAAGTGATGTTGCTGACGGTCGACGAGGCCTTCGCCAAGCAGGTGGAGCAGATGCTGCTGGACGACTTCGCCCTGGCCCATGAAGTGAGCCAGGAAGAAAGCCGCGAAACCCGGCGCCTGCAGCAGCTGGGCATGCGCGTGGCGCGCTTGATCTCACCGATTCTCTAACAGACGGCAAGCCCTTGCTTCACTGTAGGAGCGAGCTTGCTCGCGAAAAACGTCCAGGCAACGCGTTCATCCTGAATAAACTCGCAACCCAGAGTTCTTCGCGAGCAAGCTCGCTCCTACAAAAAGCAGGGCGAGCCTCCTCTCTCATCAAGCGGTTTCAGCGGTACAGATCTTCCCGCGTCCACGGCAGTTCATGGCTGCCATCAGCATGGGGTTTCACTGCCAGGATCTGGTGCAGGTTGATCCAGCCCCGTGCAAACGCGTAGGCGCAACCCGCCAGGTACAGGCGCCAGATACGCAAGGCATGCTCCGGCACCATTTTCGCCGCGGCTTCGAGGTTGTCCTCCAGCCGCTCGCTCCAATGGTCCAGCGTACGGGCGTAGTGCAGCCGCAAGCTTTCGACATCCACCACTTCCAGCCCGACTTCGCTGATTTCGGCGGTCATCATCGCCAGGTGCGGCAGCTCGCCGTTGGGGAAGACATAGCGCTCGATAAAGTCCCCGGCGCCACGCCCCACTGCACGCCCGTCGGTGTGTTTGGCGGTGATGCCATGGTTCATCACCAGGCCGCCTTCACGCACGGCGCCGTACAGAATCTGACAGTATTGCGCCAGGTTGGCGTGGCCGACGTGTTCAAACATGCCCACGCTCACCACTTTGTCGAAACGACCGTCCTGAGGCAGGTCGCGGTAGTCGAGCAGTTGCAGCTCGACCTGGTCCTCCAGGCCCTCGGCCTTGACCCGCTCATTGGCCAGCGCCAGTTGTTCCTTGCTCAAGGTAATGCCGAACACCTTGACCCCGAATTCCCGCGCGGCAAACCGTGCAAGGCCGCCCCAGCCACAGCCCACGTCGAGCAGATACTCGCCCGGCTGCAGCCGCAACTTGCGACACAGATGGCGAAATTTGTCTTGTTGGGCCTGGTCGATGGACTCGCTGCCGGTTTCGAAATAACCGCAGGAATACGCCATGTCCTGGTCCAGCCACAGCTGGTAGAACTCGTTGGACAGGTCGTAATGGTAGGAAATGGCCGCCGCGTCGGTCGCCTTGTCGTGGATCGAGCGCACCGGAGGCGGCCCGTCTTCGTCGTCGACCAGGGCATGACTGAGTTCGTCACACACCCTGATCACCTCGGCGATAGAGCCTTCCAGCTCCAGCTTGCCCTCGACGAAGGCTTCGCCCAGTGAGTCGAGCGTGGGATGGGTCAGTTGTGTGACGACCGCAGGGTCCTTCACCACGATGGTCACACTGGGCTCGGGGCCCAGGTTGAATTCATGGCCGTCCCAGAGTCGAAGACGCAGCGGTAGCTGAAGATTCTGTAAGGCCGGTGGAAGTTGCGCGAGCATGAGTGGTCCCCCCTTGTTTCAGACGTCTGCTGTGAGGGTAGATCATCCAAAATAAAGTAGGAAGCTATCGGTTAAACAGCCGCCCGCTAAGAAGCCCGACGCTCGAGCAACCCGTCCTGGACCCACTGTTTCAACCACGTGGCCGCTTGCAGTGGTGCACCCTCTCCATAAGTGACTGCCAACTCGATGCACAGTTCTGAAAAGTTCCAGCCGGTGGCGACCATACCCGCCAGCGCACGGGCTTGAGCAGGCTCCAGAGTGCGGTATCGGCAAAGGTTCTGATGGCGCCACACCAGGCAGACCTGTGCAGGTTCCAGCGCCTGGCTGCCGGGAAAGTTCGACTCATCCTTGTGGGCCCGCCAGATATTCACCGTATTGAACCGGCACACCAGGTGCTGGACGGAAGGCACCAGCGATACGCGTAAACCCGGCCAGTCTTCATGCGCCAGTTGTGCCATGTGATCGAAGCTCAACGGTTCGCCCGCAGGCGCGTCGAATGCCAGGGTGAACGCCCACTCCAACTGCGCCAGTTCCGCCAGCGGCGCACTTTGTTCGGCCACCAGATACTCAAGGATAAAGGCGGCGAAGCGCTCGCCCAGCCAGCGCAGGCTGTAATGCTGCGAGGGATAACGACGAATGTAGGCCTGGCTCAGCGCGGCAAATTCCTCGTCCCCCAGCCAGTACCGGATGGCGCCGAAGTCATGCCGTAACACTTCCTGCAGTCGGGACAGGTAGGCGTTGTGATAAATCGCCAGACCCGTGTCCACATCCAGCGTGGGGCCGCCGAGCAAGGTGTCGGTAAAGCCACTGTTGGCGGCGCAGTTTTCCGATAAAAGGTGCGCCTCGAAGGCCAGTTGCCAGTCGATCAGACGCATGACGCCCTCCTGGCCAAAGCCGTCGCCCCCAGTGCCCGCGCCTTGCCCAATTCGCTCAGCAGCTCTTCGAAGGGTGGAAAGTGATCGTCGCGTTCCAACAGCGTCGACACCGGCCCCAGATGTTCCAGCGTGCGCTGATAAAGCGCCCACACCGGATCGCACACCGGGTGATCGTGGGTATCGACCACATAATCGCCATAGTCCATATGCCCCGCCAGATGCAGCTGGCGGATGCTCTCAGGCGGCAGGTTTTGAATAAACGTCCAGGCATCAAAGCCATGATTGCGCGAGCTGACGTACACGTTGTTCACGTCCAGCAGCAATTGGCATCCGGTCAAATGCGCCAGGGCATTGAGAAATGCCCACTCGGTGAGCTCATCGTTCCTGGAGCGCACGTAGCTGGAGACGTTTTCCAGCACCAGCGGGCGTTGCAACACGTCTTGCACCTGCCGCACGCGAGCGGCCACGTGGTACAGGCTTTCTTCGGTGTACGGCAGGGGCAGCAGGTCATGCAACTGATGTGCGCTGCCACGGCTCCAGCACAGGTGATCGGAAACCCACGCCGGCTGGATGCGCTCGGCAAGCTGTTGGATCTGTTTGAGGTAGTCGGTATCGATGGCATGGGGGCCGCCGATCGACAAGGACACGCCGTGCATCACCAGGGGGTAGCGTTCGGCTATTGCGTCCAGGTAGTACAAGGCTTTGCCGCCCTGCACCAGGTAGTTTTCGGAGATCACTTCGAACCAATCCACCGCAGGGGATTGCGCGAGGATCTGCTCGTAGTATTCGTTGCGTAGTCCCAGGCCGTAACCCAGGAAGGGAAAAGAACGGGCCATCATGCGCTCCTGGAAAGTGTCCGCAGCGGCGCAAGGTCCGCTGCGGTTGCACTCGCGGGTCGGTTACTCGCCGACTTTGCCACCGGCCTTGTCGCACTCAGCCTGGGTCATGGATTTGAAGCCGTGGCCCTTGCACACCGCTTGGCCTTTGCAGGCGTTTTCAGCGGTCTTGCAATCGTTCATGCCTTTGCAGGAGGTGACGCCGTAGCAATGAACCGGCGCGTCGGCGGCCTGTACCTGGGTGGCGACGCCGGCGAACATGGAAGCGGCAGCGATAGCCAGGGCAGCACCGGAAACGGCGTTTTTGATATTCATGGTGTAGTCCTCAACGGTCAGTGGTGGTGTCGGTCTGAACGGATTGCCCAGTCTCGACACACCACTAGAGTGAGGTGCCCTTTTAGCGTTACAGCCCTGTACAAAGATTTGTGAAAATTATTCGTCAAGCTTCAACAGCGGCTCCTGAAAGCGCAGCAACCGCCCGGCGTTACCCAGGACCAGCAAGGTACTGAGGTTGTGCAACACCGCAGCGATCATGGCGCCGGCCGCGCCCAGCCAGCCGAAGGCGGCGAACACCACGATAGCCAGCGTCCAGCCCAGGCCGATGATCACGTTGACCTGCAAGGTGTGCCGGCACTGGCGACTCAAGCGCACGCAGGTACCCAGGCGGCGCAGGTCGCTGCCGATCAGCACCACGTCTGCCGAGGCCAGGGCGATATCGGCGCCGCCCGCCCCCATCGCCACGCCGACCACCCCGGCTTTGAGCGCCAGGGAGTCGTTGATCCCGTCGCCCACCACCATCGGCCGGAAGCCGCTGCCGATCTCCCCCAGCACACGGTTGAGTTTGTCTTCCGGCAACGCCTGGGCCTGGACCTCCGCGATGCCCACGTTCACGGCCAGGCTGTCGGCCACGCTCTGACGGTCGCCGGTGAGCAGCAGTTGGCGGCCCAGCCCCAGGTCGCGCAACTCCTGCAGGGCCTGGCGAGCTTCCGGTTTGACGCTATCGGCCAACAGCAGCCAGGCCAGGAATTGTCCGTTCAGCGCCAGCCCGGCAATCGGGCCGTCGTGATGCGGGACCGCGGCGGTGACAATACCCAGTTGCTCGAACAGTTCGGGGCGACCCAACGCCGCCTCGCCCTGTTCAGTGTGCGCCACCACACCCAACCCCTGGCGCTCGCGGATATCGGTCAGCGCCACCCGCTGTTCCTGTGTCGCCAGCCCCGCCAGCGCACGGCTGACCGGGTGGCTGCTGGCCGAACCGAGGCTGGCCGCAAGGTTAAGCAAAGCCTGGCGATCGGTCGATGCGGCTTCGATGGACTGCAAGCGCAAGGTGCCGAAGGTCAAGGTACCGGTCTTGTCGACCACCAGTGAGGTGAGGTCCGCCAGCTCTTCCAGAAACGCCGAGCTGCGAATCAGAATCCCATGCCGTGCCGCCACCGCGATCCCGGCAATCGCCGTGGCCGGTGCCGACAACACCAACGCACACGGGCACGCCGCCACCAGCACCGCAAGCATCGCCTGGGCGTCGTTGGTGACAAACCAGGTGACCGCCGCCAGCAACAGCACCAGCACCATGTAGCTGCCGGCATAGCGCTCCAGCAACCGGGTGATCGGCGGTTTGGAACGCTCGGCGTTCTGCATCAGCGCGATCACCTTGCCCAGGGTCGACTCATTGCCCGTGCGCGTCACTTCAAGGCGCAGCAGGCCGTCCAGGTTGATCGCACCGCCAAACACCTGGACGCCCGCGCTGGCTTCCAGCGGCACCGATTCACCGGTGATGGGCGCCGTGTCCAGACTGGCCTGGCCCGACAGCACCACGCCGTCGGCAGGCACGCGGTCGCCGGCGCGCACCTCGACCACATCGCCGGTGTTCAGCGTACTGTTGTCCACTTCCACAATGCTGCCGTCGGCCTGCACCAGGCGCGCGTGGCTGCGCGTGAGCTTGCCCAGCGCATGGATCGCTTCCTGGGAGCCGATCACGCTGCGCTCTTCGAGCACGTGCCCGAAAATCATGATGATCGGCAGCAACGCGGCGGTGAGCAGATCGCCCGTGGCCCAGGCGCCAATCATCGCCAGCGCGATCAACTGGTCAGTGATGCCATGCAGGCTCGGGTAGCGCAGGCTGTACCAGGCAGAGCGCATGACCGGCACGGCCACCAACAGCGAGGCCACACCGAGCAGCAGTTGGCTGACCCCGCCCTGGTCCGCCGCCAGCCAGCGCCACACCAGGCCCAATAGCAGTAAACCCAGGGCCAGCATGGCCAGAGTCAGTTGCCGGGCAGCGCTGCGCTGCTCGGCGGAAGTCAGCATGGGTGCGCTCATTGCTCGGCTCCCTGAATGATCAAACGGGAGTCGTCTTTCGGATCGACCGTGGTCACCGAACCGGCCTGGCCCAGAATCTTCGGCAGTCGCTCACGGTACAGGCGCAGCAGCAAGCCGGGGTCGTTGACTTGCGCCAGACTGGCGACGGTGGCGGTTTGCGCCTGGGCATTGGCCAGACGCTCGCTGGCCTGGGCATGGGCGACCTGCACCTGGCGGTCAGCCTCCTGGTTGGCGGTTTGGGTGAGTTTTTCCGCATCGGTACGTGCGTTGGCCACCGCTTTGTCGGCTTGCTGGCTGGCGGTAAGTACCGCATTGAAGGCATTCACCGCCGGGCCCGGCAGGCTCGACTGCACGTCGACCCGCGTCACTTCGATGCCCAGCCCCAACCCGCTGGCGGTCAGCTGCGCCAAGCGCTGGTTGATACCTTGCACCAGGTCGCCGCGCAGACGTTCGCGGCGCTCGGCGGCGCCGTTGTCAGTGCCGATCAGCTCGGGGCGCGCCACCAGGATGGTGTCCAGGTCTCGCGCCGCCGTCAGTGCAACGGCACTGCGGGTCACCAGGCGGTCCAGCGCGGGCAGCACATGCTCGCCCTGCAATACAAAGGCATAGGGCTCGGTGACCTTGTAGAACACGCGAACATCCAGCTGCACGATGCCGGCATCGCCGGTCAGCAAATAGCCGGAACCGGCCAGCGTGTCGCTCAAGGGTGTGGCGAAACTGGCGACACGATCAGCCTGTACCGCCGCGTCTGAACGCAACAGGTTTTCTACCCGACGCTCGATCACCCGGTCTGCCGCTGGCAGCAACACCACCTGTTCGAACGGTTGCGGCCAGGCCAGCAGCAACCCGGCATTCTGGATGCGGTCCAGGACGCCGAAGTGCAGCACCATGGCGCGGTTCTGCGGGTCGATCTGGCGCACATTGGAAAACGCCCAGGCCAACGCCGCCAACACGGTGACCGCGTACAGCGCCAGGAAGGTCAGGCGCCCGGCCTGGATCCATGGGCTGTCCGGGCTGTCACGCTCGCTCATGGTTGAACATCCTTGGGCCCATCCACCAGCGCGCGAAACGGTGCGGCATCGGTACGCAGGATGATCTTGGTGCCGGGCGTCACCACCGTGCCCAGGGTATCCAAGGAGCGCAGCAGGTTGTACAGCTGCGGATTACCCGCGTAGGCACGTCCGTAAATCTGCGCCGCTTCAACCCGTGATTGCGCTTCTATATCAGCGGCTTTCACCGTGGCATCGGCTTGCACGATGCGTGCGTCACGTTCGGCCGCCGAGCGGATCTGCGCCGCCTCGCGCTTGCCCACGGCGGTGCGTTCGGTGGCGATGGTTTCACGTTCGGCCCGCATGCGGTCGACCGTGGCGGTGAGGGTCACCGAGGGCAATGTCAGCCGTTCGATACCCACCTGGGCCACCCGTACGCCATAGGTGGCGAGCAATTGCTGGTCGATCTGCTGGCGCAGTTGAGCTTCGAAATCGGCGATGCGCACCTGGCTGGCGTCGGTATTGATCAGGCTGGACAGGTCGAAACTGGCCGCCGTGGTTTCCAGCGCCGAGCCGACGAAGGTGCGGATCTGCCGCGCCGCTTCATCCGGCTGGTTCTGCACCGCGCGCATGAAGCGCTGCACATTGTCGGTATCGCCTTGCACCTGCCACGCCACGTAGGCCTGCACGATGATCCGCAGGCCATCGCGTGTGCCCACGTCCTGCAAACCGCTGGAGGTGGTGCGCAGGCGCAGGTCAACCGGGATCGCCGCTTCAAACGGCGCCGGCCAGCGCCAGCCCAGGCCCGGTTCCAGCAGCACCCGCACCGGGTTGCCGAAGCGGGTAATCACCGTGGCCTCGCCGGAGCGCACTTGCACCAGGCTCGCCGCCGCGATGGCAAACAGCACGAGCACTACTGCCCAGGCCATTCGCCGCCAGGGAAAAGGGCTTTCGACCTGTTCGTCACCATGATGGTGATGGTGACCGTGATGATGGTGATGACCGTGATCGTGAGAATGAGCGCTCAACAGACAGACTCCTTATTGAACGGCTTTACGCGGCACCGAGGGATCGGCCGGCAAGGTAAAAGATCGCAGATCGATCGTCGGCGCGCTGTCGGCGCCCAGGCGATGATCCAGAATAAGCAATTTGGCGTGGGCCAGGCCCTGGCTGAGTTGGCCCAGGTACTGCTCCAGCACGAAGGCGCGGCCCGCTGCGGCATAGGCTTTTTGTTCGGCAACGAACCGCAGGTTGGCCGCTTGGGCACCGGCATTCACTTCGCGAGCGGTGGCCTGGGCCTGGTCGCGGGCCGTGCTGGCTTGCAGCAACGCCTGGTTGGTCTGCTCGCTGGCCGCGCCGCGCTCGCGAGCGATCAACGCCTGGGCGCCGATCTGCGCAGCTTGCACGCCGTGGTAGGCATTGGCGGCGCCGGCCGGTGGGTGGATCGCTTCGACGACCGTGGCAAGAATTTCCACACCGCTGTCGAGTTTTTGCAGGTCCGCTTCCACGCTGCGACCAATTTCATCGGCAAGGCTGGTGCGCTGTTCGCCGAGCAGTTCATCGAGGGTGCGCGAGGCAAAGTCGTGCACCAGAATCCGACTGGCGGTGCTGCGGATCAGGGTCGGCACATCGGCGCTGTTGTAGGTGGCAGCCAGCGCGGCGTGGTCCGTCAGGCCGATGCGGTAGACGAAGCGCACGTCCATATTGACGATCTGGAAGCTCTGCTTGTCGCCGCTGCTGCTGGCGATGACCTGGGATTTGTCATTCACGTGGCTGGCGTCCCACAGACGGTTGGCGATCGACGGCGCCGGGCCTTCGGCACTGGCCAGCTCGGTTGCGGCACCTTCGCTGACGCTGGTTGCCAACTCATGCACCACGCCATTCTCTACGTTCAGCACGCGGCCCAGCGGCCAGGGCAACCCGGCGTGCAGGCCCGGGCCGAACACTTCGACCGGTTTGCCGAAACGTTCATAAATCCCACGGCCCTGCAGCGGGACTTCATGCACGCCGGTCAACGCCCAGCCCACCGCGAGCACCACCAGCAGCACCGGCAGGAACGCACGGCGCATGTAGGTAAATGCCCAGATCTGGCGCAGGTCGATGCCGAAGCGGTTGTGCAGCTCATGCTGCAAGGCCTGCAAGGGTTGCGGCGGCCAACGCAGCAGGCCGGCGACAAAACTCTGCGCCATCAGGCGTGGTTCAACACGCGGCTGGCGTGGGCTGAACAGTGACAACACGCCACGCAGCAGAAACTCCAGCGCCACCAGCGCGGGCAACAGACCGATGAGTGTCGCCAACCGCAGCGGCCACACCGATTGGGCGCCGGCAAACAACAGGCACACCGCACTGATCACCAGGCAAATGATCGCCACTCGGCTCAACTGTGCCAGCTGCGAGGCTTCCGGCCACTGCGCGGCCGTCTCCTGGGCCATGCGCCGCTCGAACACCAGCAACCCGAACGCCAGCGCCAACCCCAGCGCCGCGCCGATGCTGGCGGATTGACCGACGGCCGCAGCAGGGAGCGCCAGGTTCCAGAATTCGATGATGCTGACCAGCGCCAGCAATGACCAACCGCACAGCCACAACACCGGCGCGCCGATCTGCTTGCCGAAGCGCTCCGCCAGACGCGCGTAGCGGCCCGTGTCGGCCACCGGCACTTCAACCACCGGTTCTTCCAACGCCTGGGCACGCCAATCGGCCACCCACCACGCCGATTGCAACCCGGCGATCAGAACGAGCAAGGCCGACGAGCCATTGATCAACACCACCGGCCAGATCGAGACCGGTGCAAACAGCGCCACAAAGAGCGCCAGCACCCAACCGGTGATGGCCAGGGCCGTCAGGCTGATGCCGGCTTGCCTCAGTCGGCGGGCATGGAACAGCCCCTGCTGAAAACGCGGCAGGCCTTCAACCGAAGCGCCGTCAGCTTCTAGATCCACTTGCATCCACTCAACGCCCGCTTATACATAATTCGTTACGATATAACACGGGGCGTGAAATTTTTGTTCGCTTTTGGCTACAGCGTTGGTCCCCTGTGGGAGGGGGCTTGCCCCCGATAGCGGTGGGTCAGCCAGCACCTTTATCAACTGACCCTGCGCCATCGAGGGCAAGCCCCCTCCCACATTGTCTGCCGGCGCTTCCTGAATTGTGACTAACCCCCATAAACACGAGACATCACTGGTGCACGCCAGAATTAATCGGCACACTCCAGAACAGTTTTTCGTGGCTCCACGGACAAGGAAGCGTCACCCTTCATGATCTCCATCTATCAACTCAAACCGCGCTTTCAAAACCTGCTGCGACCCCTCGTGCAGCGCCTCTATGACAACGGCACCACCGCCAACCAGATCACCGTGCTGGCCGGCGTGATTTCCGTGCTGGTAGGCCTGCTGATCGCCGGCTTCGCTCAGCACCTGTGGCTGTTTGCGCTGATCCCGCTGTGGATGATCGCGCGCATGGCCCTCAATGCCATCGACGGCATGCTCGCGCGGGAATTCGGCCAGCAATCACGTCTGGGCGCCTACCTCAATGAACTGTGCGATGTGATCGCCGACAGCGCGCTGATTCTGCCGTTTGCGCTGATCCCCGGCGTGAGTCTGGCGCCCGTACTGTTGGTGACGCTGCTGGCGGTGTTCAGCGAGTACGCCGGCGTGCTGGGGCCGATGGTGGGTGCATCGCGCCGCTACGACGGGCCGATGGGCAAAAGCGATCGGGCGTTCGTGCTCGGCGTGCTGGCCACCGGCGTGGCGCTGGGCTGGCTCGGTGCCGGGTGGGTCGACACGGTGATGTGGCTGGTCGCCGCGCTGCTGGCGTACACCCTGGTCAACCGGGTGCGTCAGGGCCTCAAGGAACACTCAGAAACCTCACCGATTGCATAAGGATCCTTGCGATGCGCGAACAGCAACAGCACACCTTCAGCACCCACGACGGTGTCGAGCTTTTTTACCGGCACTGGCCGGCCACGACAGGCGCCGGGCCGCGCAAGGCTGTTGTGTTGTTCCACAGAGGTCATGAGCACTCAGGGCGTATCGCACACCTGGTGGATGAGCTGGGTCTGCCCGACTTTGACTTTTTCGCCTGGGACGCCCGTGGCCACGGCCAATCCCCGGGCGAGCGCGGCGACAGCCCCAGCTTTGCAACCAGCGCCCGCGACGTGCAGACCTTCCACGACCACATAGGCGCCACCTACGCTATCGCAGAGGACAATATTGCCGTGGTCGCCCAAAGCGTCGGCGCTGTGATCGCGGCCACCTGGGTACATGACTACGCACCGAAGATCCGCGCCCTGGTGCTCGCCTCCCCAGCCTTCAAGGTCAAGCTGTACGTGCCTTTCGCCCGCCCGGGCCTGGCACTGATGCGCAGGTTTCGCGGCAATTTTTTCGTCAACAGCTACGTCAAGGCCAAGTTCCTCAGCCATGACCCGGAGCGCGTGGCGTCCTACGACAGCGATCCGCTGATCACCAAAGCCATCTCGGTAAATGTGCTGCTGGGCCTGTACGAAGCGGCGGACCGAGTGGTCGCCGACGCCCAGGCGATTCAGGTGCCGACGCAATTGCTGATCTCCGGCTCCGACTTCGTGGTGCACCGTAAACCCCAGCAGCAGTTCTTTGACCGACTCGGCAGCCTGAAAAAAGAGCTGCATATCCTCCCCGGTTTCTTTCACGACACCCTCGGCGAACGTGACCGCGTGGTGGCCGTCAACAGCGCCAGGCGCTTTATCCTGCAGAACTTCGAGCAGCCGCTGGACCGCGCCTCGCTGCTGGACGCCGACAAACTGGGCGCCACCTGCGCCGAATCCGAAGCCCTCGCCGCACCGCTGCCGCGCAATTCCCTGCGTGACCTGTATTGGCGGATGACCCGCGCCAGCATGGGCCTGGGCAAGAACCTGTCGGAGGGGGTGAAACTGGGCTTCGACACCGGTTTCGATTCCGGCAGCACCCTGGATTACGTGTACCGCAATACGCCCACCGGCAAAGGCGCGCTGGGGCGGATGATCGACACCAACTACCTCAACTCGATTGGCTGGCGCGGTATTCGTCAGCGCAAGCTGAACGTCGAAGAACTGCTGCGCCTGGCCATGGCCACGTTGCGCGCGGACGAGCGCGAAGTGCGTATCGTGGATATTGCGGCCGGCCATGGCCGTTACATCCTGGAGGCGTTGCAGGGTGTGTCGCCGCTGCCGGAATCGATCCTGCTGCGCGACTACAGCGACATCAACGTGCGCGACGGTGGTGCCCTGATCCGTGAAAAGGGTCTGGGCGATATTGCCCAGTTCGTCAAAGGCGATGCATTTGACCGGGATAACCTGGCAGCGCTGGAGCCGAAACCGACGCTGGCAGTGGTGTCCGGTCTCTATGAATTGTTTGCCGATAACGCCATGGTCGGCGGTTCGTTGGCGGGCCTGGCCGAAGCGGTGGAGCCCGGCGGTTATCTGGTCTATACCGGCCAACCGTGGCACCCGCAGCTGGAACTGATCGCCCGCGCCTTGACCAGCCACCGCCAGGGCCAGGCCTGGGTGATGCGTCGGCGCAGCCAGGCGGAAATGGACCAGTTGGTGGAAGCGGCGGGCTTTCGCAAGATCACCCAGCGTGTGGATGAATGGGGCATTTTCACGGTGTCCCTGGCGCAGAAGATCTGAGCATGCGCGAACCCGGCCTGTTCAAACCCGCGCTGCTGTGGCTGCTGCTGTTGGCGCCGCTGTTTTTCAGCACCTACGGCCTCGCCACCTGGGTGACCAACCAGCGCAGCGATGTGGGCACGCTGGCGTTCGGCTGGGAAACCCATATGCCGTTCTGGGCCTGGACCATCGTGCCCTATTGGTCCATCGACCTGCTCTACGGCTTTTCCCTGTTGCTGCCGAGCACCCGCCACGAACTCAAGCAACACGCCCTGCGCCTGCTGACGGCCCAAGTGATTGCCGTCAGTTGCTTCCTGATCTGGCCGCTGCGCTTCACCTTCGAACGGCCGGAGCTGGATGGTGTGTTCGGCTGGTTGTTCGCCGTGCTGGCCGGCTTCGACAAGCCGTTCAACCAGGCGCCTTCCCTGCATATCGCGCTGCTGGTGATCCTGTGGGTCATGTACCAGCGCCATACCCAGGGCTTCTGGCGCTGGGTGGTACACGGCTGGTTTGCGCTGATCGGTGTTTCGGTACTCACCACTTATCAACATCACTTTGTCGACTTACCCACAGGCGCCCTCGCAGGTTGGTTGTGTGTGTGGCTGTGGCCGGTGGAACATGCCAGCCCGCTGCTCAGTGCGCGACTGACGCGGGACCGCAAACGCGGCTGGCTGGGCGCACGCTACGGCCTTGGCGCGCTGGCGTTGGTGTTGCTGGCGCTGACTCTGGGCGGCTGGGGGTTATGGCTGCTATGGCCGGCGGTGTCCCTCGCGCTGGTAGCAGCCAATTACTGGCTGCTTGGCGCCGAGGGCTTTCAGAAACGCGACGATGGCCAGCTGACGCCGGCAGCGCGCTGGCTGTATGCACCCTACCTGGCCGCCGCCTGGATCAATTCGCGGCTGTGGACGCGGCGCCATCCACAGCCCGACCTGATTGTGGATAACGTCTGGCTAGGGCGAATTCCTGCGCAGGGCGAGCAGCAGCCTTTCAAGGCCATCGTCGACCTCTGCGCCGAATTACCGATTCATCCACAGGGCCGTGCCTATCAGTGCATGCCGGTGCTGGACTTGATTGCGCCAACCGCCGCCGAATGCCGACAAGCCGCCGAAGCCATCGAACGCTTGCGCTCGAATGGCCCGCTGCTGGTGTGCTGCGCCCTGGGCTACTCGCGCAGCGCCACGGCGATTGCGGCCTGGCTGTTGCACACTGGGCGCGCGACGACGGTGGATCAGGCGCTGGCTATTATTCGTACAGCGCGGGCCCGTGTGGTCCTGCATCCCGCACACCGTATAGCTTTGGAGGGTTTGCCCCATGCCCGCTGATATGGAACTGCAAGTGGTCGCCAGCCTGCTGCGCCGTGGACGTTCCCTGGACCAGTTATCCACAGGGCTGACACTAGTGGGTGTGCTGTTCGGTCTTATCCAGTTGTTGATGCCGAGTGTTTCAATCATCTGCCTGTTGCTTGCCTTGTGGATGATCATCCTCGGGCTTTTGCAGAAATACTGGGCGCTGCGTGTTGCGTTCGACGCCGACTTGTTCGCCCTGCTGGCCCGCGACACCGGCCGCACGGCCGACCTCGACCAAGCCCTGCAAACCCTTGGCCTGCAATCGGCCAAGCGCGCCGGCAGGCAGTGGACCGAACGCCGTCGTGGTGCACTTAAACTGCTGCGCAAGCAAGCCTGGTTGCTCGGCGCCCAAGCGCTGCTGACCCTGGGCGTGATCCTTGCCAGCCCTTGGCTACCTTTCGCCGGATAAGGAATTCCCATGTTCGAACCCGTGGTCGCCACGCTGATTACCTCCATGGCCCGCACCGTCACCGGCGCCCGCAGCCTGTGGCTGGGTTGCGCTCCCGTGCCGGTGCAACGCATCTACTTCGCCAATCACAGCAGCCACGGCGACTTTGTGCTGGTGTGGGCCTCATTGCCGCAGAACCTGCGCAAATTCACTCGCCCCGTGGCCGGCAGCGATTACTGGAACAAGAGCGCACTGCGCCGCTACATCATCAATCGCGTGTTCAACGGCGTGCTGATTGACCGTGAGCGCAAGGAGCCTGTGGATAACCCCCTGCAGCCGATGCTGGCCGCGCTGGAAGGCGGCGACTCGCTGATCATCTTTCCCGAAGGGACGCGCAATCTGGAGGATGGCTTGCTGCCGTTCAAAAGCGGCCTGTACCACTTGGCAAAAAGTTACCCACAGGCCGAGCTGATCCCGGTGTGGATAGCCAACCTCAACCGTGTCATGCCCAAAGGCCGCGTCCTGCCATTGCCTTTGTTATGCACCACCAGCTTCGGCGCTCCACTGCACCTGGAAGAAGGCGAAGACAAAACCGCGTTCCTTGCCCGCACCCGCGACGCCCTGCTCGCCCTCGCCCCGGAGCATTCCTGAGATGGATAGCCAAACCTTGATGTTATTCGGCGGGATCGGCGCGATTCTGGTGACCGCCTCACTGATCGGCCTGATCCTAAAGCTGCGAACCCGTGGCACACCCAATGCAGTGATCGACAACCTCAACGCCCGCATCAACGCCTGGTGGGTGATGGTGGTGGTGATCGGTATCGCCTTCTGGCTTGGCACCGGCGCGGTGATCCTGCTGTTCTATGCCGTGTCGTTCTATGCCTTGCGCGAATTCCTCACCCTCACGCCGACCCGGCGCAGCGACTACCCGGCCCTGGTAGCAGCGTTCTACCTTGCCCTGCCTCTGCAGTACGTGCTGATCTACGCCGACTGGTACGGGCTGTTCTCGATCTTCATCCCGGTCTACGTGTTCCTGCTGCTGCCGATACTCGCCTCGCTGGGCGGCGACAGCACCCACTTCCTGGAGCGCGCATCGAAGGTGCAATGGGGGCTGATGATCGCGGTGTTCTGCGTGTCGTTCGTCCCGGCGCTACTGACCCTGGACATCCCGGGCTATGAGGGCCGCAACCTGCTGCTGATCGCCTACCTGGTGATCGTGGTGCAGCTGTCGGACGTGCTGCAGTACGTGTGCGGCAAGCTGTTCGGCAAACACAAGATCGCGCCCAACCTCTCGCCGTCCAAAACCGTGGAAGGTTTTGTCGGCGGGATCCTGTTGTCGTCCCTGATCGGTGCAGCGTTGTGGTGGACCACACCGTTCAACCCCTGGCAGTCGTTCTTGATCGCGCTGTTGATCAACCTGCTGGGGTTTGCCGGTGGCATCGTGATGTCGGCGATCAAGCGCGATCGCGGCGTAAAGGACTGGGGGCATATGATCGAAGGCCACGGCGGCATGCTGGATCGACTGGATTCAGTGTGCTTCGCGGCACCGATCTTCTTCCACCTCGTGCGTTACTGGTGGACCTGAGTCCCAGCCCTCAAGCCCAACAAAGAACAAAATGTGGGAGGGGGCTTGCCCCCGATGGCAGAGTGTCAGTCACCGGATGGGTTGGCTGATACACCGCTATCGGGGGCAAGCCCCCTCCCACCTTGGTTTTGTGGTGCCTTCAAGTTTAGGCAAGTCGGAAAACCGCTGCTTCTTGATCACCTAATCACTTGAAACACAGTTCATAAACCGTGCTTTCACGCTTGGCCTATTGCGGCTGGGTTCGGTTGATCTCAGGATTCAGCCAGCCCCCTCATGGAGTCGAATCATGTTCGCTGGTTTCCAGAAACAACAGCGCCAGGTCAATGGCCTGAACATCAGCTACCGCATCGGTGGCACCGGTCCGGCGCTGTTGCTTTTGCACGGCCACCCTCAGACCCACGTCATCTGGCACAAGGTCGCCGAACGGTTGGCTGCTGAATTTACCGTGGTCGCCGCTGACTTGCGTGGCTATGGCGATAGCGGCAGGCCGGTTGCCGATGCGCAGCATTCAAATTATTCAAAGCGTGAGATGGCGCTCGATAGTGTTGAGTTGATGAAGTCGCTGGGCTTTGAGCAGTTCAGCGTGCTTGCCCATGATCGCGGGGCGAGAGTGGCGCACCGCCTGGCCCTCGACCATCCCCGCGCGGTCAAGCAAATCGTGCTGCTGGATATCGCCCCTACCCTGTCGATGTATACACAAACGAACGAAGCCTTCGCCCGTGCCTACTGGCACTGGTTTTTCCTCATCCGGCCGGCGCCGTTGCCGGAGAGCCTTATCGAGGCCAACCCCGAGCTCTATCTGCGCAGTGTGATGGGCAGCCGCAGCGCTGGCCTGCAGCCCTTCACCGCAGAAGCATTCGGCGAGTACCTGCGATGCCTGCAACTGCCCGGCAGCGCACGGGGCATTTGCGAGGATTACCGCGCCTCGGCCGGTATCGATCTGGAACATGATCGCGTGGATATCAACGCCGGCAATCAGCTAACGCAGCCGCTGTTGGTGCTATGGGGCGCCGAAGGCACCGTGGGGCGCTGTTTCGATCCATTAACGGAATGGCAGCAGGTAGCGACTGATGTACGCGGCAAAGCCTTACCTTGCGGCCATTACATCGCTGAGCAAGTGCCAGAACTATTGCTTGAAGAAGTGCTGAGCTTTTTCGCAAGACCGATGTAGCCAAGCCACTGGAAAAACCGCCTCGCAGGCACAGCCAGTGCCTTCGAGCGCTTTTGCTCGCCCGAAAAAAGCCTGGAGATAATAACAATGACAATAAGAAAACTGCTGGGAACGCTCTATGTACAGGTGATTATCGCCATCGCCCTGGGCATTGCCGTTGGTCATTACTGGCCCCAGGTGGGGGTCGACCTCAAACCCCTGGGTGACGGTTTTATCAAACTCATCAAAATGATCATCGGCCCGATCATTTTTTGTACGGTGGTATCGGGTATCACCAGCATGCACGACGTCAAGCAGGTGGGTCGCGTCGGCGGCAAGGCGCTGCTGTATTTTGAGGTGGTGTCCACCGTAGCGTTGATGATCGGGCTGCTCGCTGCGCATCTGATACGCCCTGGCGCGGGGTTCAATATCGATGTAAACAGCCTCGACAGCTCGGCGATTGCCGGCTTTGTGGGGCAGGCCGAACATGGCGAAGGCATTGTCGGCTTTTTACTTCATGTGATCCCTACGACCTTCTTCAACGCCTTTGCGCAGGGCGAAATACTGCCGGTACTGTTCGTTTCGATCCTCTTCGGTGTGGCGTTGGTCATTGTTGGCGAGAAAGCGCGTCCGCTGGTGAACGTGATTCACCAGGCCAGTGAGGTGTTCTTTCGTATTGTCGGCATGATCAGTCGCGTTGCGCCCATTGGTGCCTTCGGCGCTATTGCGTTCACCATCGGCAAATACGGGTTGGGCGCACTGCTGCCGCTGCTGAAACTGGTGGGCACTTTTTACATCGCAGGCCTGTTCTTTGTGGTGGTTGTACTGGGCAGCATCGCTCGCTGTGCCGGGGTAAATATCTTCAAGCTGCTGGGCTACATCAAGGCTGAACTACTGATCGTGCTGGGCACCAGTTCCTCGGAATCGGCGCTGCCGCAGATCATTCAGAAACTGGAAAGCCTGGGCGCTTCCAAGGGCGTCGTGGGCATCGTGGTGCCCACCGGGTATACGTTCAACCTGGACGGCACCAACATTTACATGACGCTCGCCGTGCTGTTTCTGGCTCAGGCCACCAACACCGATTTGAGCCTGGAGCAGCAGCTCACCTTGTTGGCGGTGGCGATGCTGACGTCCAAAGGCGCAGGGGCGGTGGTCGGTGCGGGCTTCGTAGCGCTAGCTGCCAGCCTGGCCGTAGTGCCTACCGTGCCAGTGGCTGCCATGGTGCTGATTCTGGGCGTTGACCGCTTCATGGCTGAGTGCCGCTCACTGACCAACATCATTGGCAACGCGGTAGCGGCGCTGGTGATCGCCGCTTGGGAAGGAGAACTGGACCGGCGCCTGCTCGCGCCAGTGGCGACAAAGCGCAGCGTGCCCGCTGCGCTGAATCAGCCGGAGCACGCCGCCGCCGACTAAGCGCATGAGTGGGCGCATGAATGGGCGCAACAACCGTCCTTCCAGGCGATGTTATCCTCGCGGCTCACGCCGCCACGTAGCTCTTTTGATGATCTACAAGAAAGACTCCATGCCCCTTCCCGAAGACCTGCGGGTGTTCCTGACCGTGATCCGCAAGGCCAGCTTTGCCGCGGCCGCCGATGAGCTTGGCTTGTCGGCGGCTTACGTCAGCAAGCGTATCCAGATCCTCGAAAATACCCTGGCGACACGTTTGCTGCACCGTACCAGCCGACGTGTCACGCTGACCGACGATGGCGAGCGGGTAAAGGACTGGGCGGCGCGCATTCTGGAGGACTTCCAGCATCTGGCCGATGAGTTGGTCGATGCCCATGACAGCCCCCGTGGCCGACTGCATATCTGCAGCAGCTTCGGCTTCGGCCGCAATCACGTGGCGCCTGCCCTGGCGTTGCTGGCTGATCGTTACCCCGAGCTGGAAATCCGCCTGGACCTGTTCGATCGGGTGGTGGATATCGTCAGCGAAGGGTTCGACCTGGAAATTCGTGTCGGCGACGACATCCCCGGCCAGCACATCGGCCGTCAACTGGTCAGCAACCGCCGCATCTTGTGCGCCGCCCCCAGCTACCTGGAACGCCACGGGACACCCGCGCAGCTGAGTGACCTGGAGCACCATGAATGCCTGGTCTTGAAGGAGCGCGACAACGCCTTCGGCGTCTGGGTATTGGAGCGCGACGGCAAGCAGGAGAGCGTGCGGGTGGGAGGGCCGTTGTCATCCAACAGCGGCGAGATCGTCTTGCAGTGGGCGTTGCACGGGCGGGGGGTGCTGCTGCGTTCGCTGTGGGATGCCAAACCGTTGCTCGAACAGGGCGAGCTGGTTCAGGTTCTGCATGACTATGGGCAAAGCGCCAACGTGTGGGCCGTCTACCCCACGCGTCTTGCTCACTCGGGAAAGCTGCGGGCCTGTGTCGAATTTCTGCAGGCGCATTTTGCGGGGTTGTCGATTTGAGCCAAGCAAGGCGCACAGGATTGTGCGCCAGCCAGCGCGGCTATCGGGACAGCCGTCTGGTCACGACAGCCATGGGTTAGCGGCCAGATGGTCGCGCTCGAACTCTCGAATTTCATCGCTGCGCTGCAAGGTACTGCCAATGGCATCCAGGCCGAGTAACAGCGCGGTTTTGCGCAGGGTATCGATCTGGAAGGGAACCACTTCGCCGCCGTGCAGCACGATGGTTTGTTCGTTCAGGTCGATTGAAATCTCAGCCGTCTGTGGCTGCCCGACGATGTCGCCGATGCGCTGCACGGTGGCGGCTTCAAGGCTGATCAGCAGCACGCCGTTACGCTGGCAGTTGTCATAAAAAATACCGGCGAAGCTGCTGCCGATCAGCGCGCGCATGCCCCTTTGCTTGAGGCCCCAAACCGCATGCTCGCGACTGGAACCGCAGCCAAAGTTGGGGCCCACCACCAAAAAGCATGCGCTCTGCCAGGGGGGCATATTGAGCACAAAGGCAGGGTCTGGCTGCCCTGAGGGCAAAAAGCGCACGTCATGAAACAGCCCCTGTTCCAGGCCATTGCGGTCAATGCCTTTGAGGAACTGCTTGGGCATGATCACGTCGGTGTCGATATTGGCCGCCAACATCGGCGCCGCTGGGCCGGTGACGTGGGTAAAGGAATGGTTGCTCATACGCGCTCCCCGATTTGCCGAACATCCGTCAGATGCCCGCTTATTGCAGCGGCTGCCACCATTGCCGGACTCATCAGGTGTGTACGGGCTCCGGCGCCCTGGCGGCCTTCGAAATTGCGGTTGGTGCTGGAGGCGCAACGGTCTCCCGGCGCGAGCACGTCGTCGTTCATGGCCAGGCACATGGAACAGCCCGATTGACGCCATTCGAACCCCGCGTTCCGAAAAATAGCGGCCAAGCCCTCAGCCTCGGCCTGATCGCGAACTTCGGTGGAGCCCGGCACGACCATCGCACGCACGTGCGGGGCGACGCGCCTGCCGCCGATTACGCGGGCGGCATCGCGCAGGTCTTCGATACGGGCGTTGGTGCACGAGCCGATGAACGCATGGCTGATCACCACTTCATTTAACGGCTCGCCCGCCTTGAGCCCCATGTAAGTCAGGGCACGTTGCATGTCCCGGCGCAGAATCAGGTCGCTGACCTGCAGCGGGTCTGGAACCCGCCCGTTAATGGCGACGACCTGATCAGGGCTCGTGCCCCATGTGACCATCGGCAGCAGCCTGCTGACGTCCAGCGTAACCTCATGATCGAACACGGCACCCTCGTCGCTGTGCAAGTTGCGCCACACGGCCACTGCTCGGCGCCATTGCTCGCCTTTGGGCGCGCGCGGCTTACCCTCGAGGTAGTCGAACACCTTCTGGTCCGGCGCCATGAACGCGCCACGCGCGCCAGCTTCAACAGCCATGTTGCACATGGTCATGCGTGCCTCGACGCTCAGGGCATCAATGGTTGAACCGACAAATTCGATAGCGAAACCCGTGGCCCCGGAGGCGCCGATTTGGCCGATCAGGGCCATGATGACGTCCTTGGATGTCAGGCCCGGCGACAACGCGCCCACGACCCTGACCCGCATGGTTCTCAGGCGTTTGTAGACCAGGGTTTGCGAGGCCAGCAGGTGCTCGATTTCCGACGTGCCGATGCCAAACCCGAAGGCACCGAGGGCGCCATACGTGGTGGTGTGACTGTCACCCGCCGCAATCACCATCCCCGGAAGGATGAACCCCTGTTCGGGCGCGATAACGTGCTCGATACCCTGACGCTTATCCAGGATATCCAACAGTTCGATACCGAAATCCTGGCAATTGCGCGACAGGTAGGAGACTTGCCGCGCGCCCCCCGCATCGGGCATCACGGCGGTACGTTCAGGCGCGGTGGGGTTCACGTGATCAACGACCGCCAACGCCGTTCCAGGACGCCATACCGGGCGCCCGGCTTCACGCAGACCGCTGAACGCCTGCGGGCTGGTGTATTCGTTGACGACCTGACGATCGATGTACAACAGGACATGGCCCTGCTCGTCCAGCGAGCAGACCGTGTGCGAATCGATGTGCTTTTGATAGAGGGTTTTGGGGCTGCTCATTAAGCGTTCTCACTCACGGGGACACCTTCGACAGGATAGGGACCGGGGAGTGGTCATCAAGAGCAGCTCTGGAATACATGGCTCTACAGTTCGTGTATCACCGACGGGCCGATGACGCGAACGGCAACCGGAGAAATGCCTCAGCGCTTCCATCGAAGATGGTTGAATCGTGAGTCGCTGAAGAGCCAGTCATCGTTGTTATAGCGATGTTGCCAAATGTCGCCGACGGCGTCTTTGTAGCGACCGGCCCCCTCCTTGTTTAGCTCTTTCAGGATTTAAGCAAAGTCTGAAACCGGTGCTCCTACCTCCACGTCCCTTTCTTTCGCAGGACATTTCCGAGAGAATCCCGAGCGCTTGTGTCCCGCTTTTGCGATGGTTAGTCTGCGTCCGTCACTACTAATTCAGTGACCGGGTTTAGCAGCTCGAACGTTAACATTGGGCGCACAAGCGCCATCACAAGCATGGCGTTTTTTTCTGCCAACGCTTTATGGTGGCTGTGCGCAGGGCACCTTCGGGTGCGTCGGATTCCCAATGTTCCGGCCTGCTAACCTGCGTACAGCTGCCACCCATTGTTTAGCAGCGATGTCTGGCAGCTCCAATTAATTACATTGGAGTTACCATAATGAGCAAAGTAAGGCCTGATCCACCGTACCCGTTTTTCATCACCCATCCCGAACTCAGCTTCGAGGATGCCTTGGCCTACGCCTCCGATTTACTTCACTGCGCCGAGCAGTTACTCGATTCCCGGCAGGCAGCCGGTTATCTGGTTGAAATGGCCAAGGTGATGGTAGACCGCTCGCTGGACTGCATTGCTTCAGCAGACGTGAGCGCATAGCGTCGTAGGAGCGCGCTTGCTGGCGAGGGACGTAACGCGCAGAGATTGGTGCCAGGTGGCGTTCTCAGGTTTTTCGCGAGCAAGCTCGCTCCTACAGTAAATTCGGTGCAGCCTAACCCTGAACTACGGGCTCTTTAAGCAGTGATCTCGACGTAGTTAGACGCTCCGCCTCCTGTCGTACCCGACAACCAGCCCCAAACAAAACTCAACGTCGTGCGCCCGGCGCCATCAACGCCAACCGTGCCACGTGACCAGCCAGCAAGCAGTTCTCCCTCTAGGGTCAGGCACTGGTACAGGAGCTCGAAGGTATCTGGGCCGGTCACTCGTCCGACTTGCGTGCCCAGGCAAATCCGGCCCCCCTGATAAGTGCTCGAAATCGCGTCATCTTCGACTCGGTAGTGAAATACGGTACCGGTGCCGGACAGCCCCTGAGCGTTGTCGGCGACCACAAACCGGCGATTGTGCAGACGTGCGTAGACACTAGGATTTTGCATCAGTCGGCATCCTTGAATTGAGCGAATTCAAAACGTAAAAAAAGGGGCTGTTGAAAACAGCCCCTTTTTGGGTGCGTCAGTAAGGCTTACTCCACCGTCACCGACTTCGCCAGGTTGCGCGGCTGGTCGACGTCGGTGCCTTTAAGCACGGCAACGTAGTACGACAGCAACTGCAGCGGAATGGTGTAGAGGATCGGCGACAGGGTGTCGTGGATGTGCGGCATGTTGATCACGTGAGTACCTTCACCGTTGGTCATGCCGGCCTTTTCGTCGGCAAACACGATCAACTGGCCGCCCCGGGCGCGTACTTCCTGCAGGTTGGATTTGAGCTTTTCCAGCAGCTCGTTGTTCGGCGCCACGGTGACCACTGGCATGTCGTCATCCACCAGGGCCAACGGGCCGTGTTTCAGCTCGCCGGCCGGGTAGGCTTCGGCGTGGATGTACGAGATTTCCTTGAGTTTCAGCGAACCTTCCATTGCCACCGGGTACTGCGCGCCACGGCCAAGGAACAGGGTGTGGTTTTTGTCGGCAAACAGCTCGGCGACTTTTTCCACGGTGCTGTCCATGGCCAGGGCTTCACCCAGGCGGGTCGGCAGGCGGCGCAGCTCTTCCACCAGGGTGGCTTCGACGCCTTCGGCCAGGGTGCCGCGCACTTGGCCAAGGGACAAGGTCAGCAGCAACAGGCCGACAAGCTGGGTGGTGAAGGCTTTGGTCGAGGCTACACCGATTTCACGGCCGGCCTGGGTCAGCAGGGTCAGGTCGGACTCGCGCACCAGGGAGCTGATGCTCACGTTGCAGATCGCCAGGCTGCCGAGGAAGCCCAGCTCCTTGGCGTTACGCAAAGCAGCCAGGGTGTCGGCGGTTTCGCCGGACTGGGAGATGGTCACGAACAGGGTGTCGGGCTGCACCACCACCTTGCGGTAGCGGAATTCGCTGGCGACTTCGACCTGGCACGGGATGCCGGCCAGTTCTTCCAGCCAGTAACGCGCAACCATGCCGGCGTGGTAGCTGGTGCCGCAGGCGACGATTTGCACGTTGCGCACTTTAGCGAAGAGCTCGGCGGCTTGTGGGCCGAAGGCGTTGACCAACACCTGGTTCTGGCTCAGGCGACCTTCCAGGGTGCGCTGCACCACGGACGGCTGCTCGTGGATTTCCTTGAGCATGAAGTGGCGGAACTCGCCTTTGTCGGCGGCTTCGGCGCCGTCGCGGTATTGCACGGCTTCGCGCTCGACGGACTGACCGTTCACGTCCCAGATCTGTACGCTTTCACGGCGGATGTCGGCAATGTCGCCTTCTTCCAGGTACATGAAGCGGTCGGTGACCTGGCGCAGGGCGAGTTGGTCGGAGGCGAGGAAGTTTTCCCCCAGGCCAAGGCCGATCACCAACGGGCTGCCACTGCGCGCGGCAACCAGGCGGTCAGGTTGGCTGGCGCTGATCACAGCCAGACCGTAGGCACCGTGCAGTTCCTTGACCGTGGCTTTGAGGGCGGTGGTCAGGTCGCTATGGTCCTTGAGCTTGTGGTTGAGCAGGTGGGCGATGACTTCGGTGTCGGTGTCCGAGGTGAATACATAACCCAGGCCCTTGAGTTGCTCACGCAGCACTTCGTGGTTTTCGATGATGCCGTTGTGCACCACCGCCAGGTCGCCCGAGAAATGCGGGTGAGCGTTACGCTCGCACGGTGCGCCATGGGTGGCCCAACGGGTGTGGGCGATGCCCAGGCGGCCAACCAGCGGCTCGCCGGCCAGGGCCTGGTCCAACTCGCTGACTTTGCCCGGACGACGCGTACGCTCCAGCTTGCCGGCGTTGGTGAAGACGGCCACACCGGCGCTGTCGTAGCCACGGTATTCCAGGCGCTTGAGGCCTTCGATCAGGATGGCGGTTACATTACGTTCGGCGACTGCGCCAACAATTCCACACATGGTATTTCTCCTAGATGATTGCCGCGCATATCAGCGTAATGCCGCGGGCTTGGATCTGGTCGCGGGCCTCGAGCGGCAGGCGATCATCGGTGATAAGGGTATGGACGCTGCTCCAAGGCAGTTCCAGGTTTGGAATCTTGCGGCCGATCTTGTCGGATTCGACCATCACTACCACTTCGCGGGCGACCTCGGCCATGACACGGCTCAGGCCCAACAACTCGTTGAAGGTGGTGGTACCGCGCTGCAAATCGATGCCGTCGGCGCCGATGAACAGTTGATCAAAGTCATAGGAACGCAGCACCTGCTCGGCGACCTGGCCCTGGAACGAATCCGAATGCGGGTCCCAGGTGCCGCCGGTCATCAGCAGCACCGGCTCATGCTCCAGTTCGCTCAGGGCACGGGCCACGTTCAGGGAATTGGTCATGACCACCAGGCCGGGCTGGTGGCCCAGCTCAGGAATCATTGCGGCGGTGGTGCTGCCGCTGTCGATGATGATGCGCGCGTGCTCACGCAGGCGAACCACGGCCGCACGGGCGATGGCGCGCTTGTAGGCCGAGACCGGTTGTGCCGCATCGCCCACCAGTTCCTGCGGCATGGTGATCGCGCCACCGTAGCGGCGCAGGAGCAAGCCGTTACTTTCGAGCGCGGCCAAGTCCTTGCGGATGGTGACTTCCGATGTTTCGAAACGCTTGGCCAGTTCGTCCACGCTGACTTCGCCCTGTTCATTGAGCAAGGTCAGGATGTTGTGGCGACGCTGAGGGGTATTTCGTTTCGACATGGTGACGGTAAGTTTCGTTTCGAAAGATAACGAAGGCAATCAAAACCTATTGGCGAAAGATCGTCAAGCGGTACACCTCATTTTTTAAGCTGTACACAAACAAATGTGGGAGGGGGCTTGCTCCCGATGGCGGAAGATCAGTCAATTTTTACGTCGACTGGATCACCGCTATCAGGGGCAAGCCCCCTCCCACATTTGGATACCACGTTTTTTGAAACTGTGGATAACTTAGGTCTTTTTGATTTTGACTGGGCGTTTCCAGCCGTCGATGTTGCGTTGGCGGGCGCGGGCGACGCCGAGTTGCAAGTTATCCACATCTTGGTTGATGGTAGAACCAGCAGCCGTGGTGGCGCCATCACCGACGTTCACTGGGGCAACCAGCGAATTATTGGAACCGATGAATACGTCTTCACCCAATACCGTCTTGTGCTTATTGGCACCATCGTAGTTACAGGTGATCGTGCCGGCGCCAATGTTGGTGCGAGCACCAATCACCGCATCGCCCAGGTAGGTGAGATGCCCAGCTTTGGCGCCTTCGCCCAGGCGAGCATTTTTCAGTTCCACGAAGTTACCTACATGGGCCTTGGCTTCTAGCACAGTGCCCGGACGCAGCCGCGCAAACGGACCCGCATCGCTGCCCCCGCCCATTACCGCGCCATCGATGTGACTGTTGGCCTTGACCACCACGCCTTTGCGCAGCGTGCTGTCCTTGATCACGCAATTGGGACCAATCACCACGTCGTCTTCGATGATTACTCGGCCTTCCAGGATCACGTTGATGTCGATCAGCACATCGCGGCCCACGGTCACCTCACCACGCACATCGAAACGCGCCGGGTCGCGCAAGGTCACGCCTTGGGCCATCAGGCGGCGGCCTTCACGCAGCTGATAGTGACGCTCCAGTTCGGCCAGTTGCTTACGGTCGTTGGCGCCCTGCACTTCCATCGGGTCGTGGGGCTGTTCAGTGGCAACCACGAGGCCGTCACTGACCGCCATCTCGATGACATCAGTGAGGTAGTACTCGCCTTGGGCGTTGTTGTTGGACAGGCGGCTCATCCAGTCGGCCAGGCGATCGGCAGGCACCGCGAGGATACCGGTGTTGCCTTCGGTGATGGCGCGCTGGGCTTCGCTGGCGTCCTTGTGCTCGACGATAGCCGCTACCTTGCCCTCGGCGTCACGCACGATGCGCCCGTAGCCGGTGGGGTCGTCCAGCTCGACGGTGAGCAGGCCCATCTGGTCAGGCACCACGTGCTTGAGCAGGCGTTGCAGGGTTTCCACTTCGATCAGAGGCACGTCGCCGTAAAGGATCAGCACGGTGTCAGCGGTAATGAACGGCACCGCTTGGGCAGTGGCGTGGCCGGTGCCCAGTTGCTTGTCCTGCAAGACGAAATTCAAGTCGTCTGCGGCCAGACGCTCGCGTACCACATCGGCACCGTGCCCGATGACGACGTGAATGCGCTGTGGGTCCAACTGCCGGGCACTGTGGATAACATGACCCAGCATGGAATTGCCTGCGACCGGGTGCAGCACCTTGGGCAGGGCTGAGCGCATGCGGGTGCCCTGGCCTGCGGCGAGAATTACGATTTCAAGAGACATGAATGGCTACCAATCCTGGGCGGTCCGACTTCAGACCAAAGAAGTGTTTTGCAAAAAAAGAAAAAGGGTAGCCGAGGCTACCCTTTTTAATCAATCACGCGTGAAGCGCAACGGCCAGGCCGCTTACTTCTTGCGGATCTGCTGGAGCGTCCGCAGCTGGGCTGCGGCTTCGGCCAGACGGACTGCAGCAGCGCTGTAGTCGAAGTCTGCGCCTTTTTCGTTCAGCGCCTTCTCGGCAGCCTTTACGGCTTCCTGAGCGGAGGCTTCATCCAGGTCGCCAGCACGTTGCACGGTGTCGGCAAGTACCTTGACCATGTTCGGCTGAACCTCGAGGAAACCACCGGAGATGTAAAACACCTCCTTTTCCCCGCCTTGCTTGGTCAGAGTGATCGGACCTGGCTTCAAGCTGGTGATCAACGGCGCGTGGCCCATGGCAATACCCAGGTCACCGAGTTCGCCGTGTGCAATCACCATTTCTACCAGACCGGAGAAGATTTCCCCTTCCGCGCTGACGATATCGCAATGGACTGTCATAGCCATCTGATTGCCTCAACCTGATGAGCGCCCGTTTCCGGGCGCCAGGATTACAGTTTCTTGGCTTTCTCGATCGCTTCTTCGATGCCGCCGACCATGTAGAACGCTTGTTCTGGCAGGTGGTCGTAGTCACCGTTGAGGATGCCTTTGAAGCCAGCAATGGTGTCTTTCAGGGAAACGTATTTACCCGAGGCACCGGTGAAGACTTCAGCCACGAAGAACGGCTGCGACAAGAAACGCTGGATCTTACGAGCACGGTTTACCAACTGCTTGTCGGCTTCCGACAGCTCGTCCATACCCAGGATCGCAATGATGTCCTTCAGTTCTTTGTAGCGCTGCAGCACGTACTGAACGCCGCGAGCGGTGTCGTAGTGCTCCTGGCCGATCACGTTCGGGTCCAGTTGGCGCGAAGTCGAGTCGAGTGGATCGACCGCTGGGTAGATACCCAGGGAAGCGATGTCACGGGACAGAACGACGGTGGCGTCCAAGTGGGCGAAGGTGGTAGCTGGCGACGGGTCGGTCAAGTCATCCGCAGGTACGTATACCGCTTGGATCGAGGTGATCGAACCTTCCTTGGTCGAAGTGATACGTTCTTGCAGAACGCCCATCTCTTCAGCCAGGGTCGGCTGGTAACCTACTGCAGAAGGCATACGGCCCAGCAGTGCGGATACTTCAGTACCGGCCAGGGTGTAACGGTAGATGTTGTCGACGAACAGCAGAACGTCGTTACCTTCGTCACGGAACTTCTCGGCCATGGTCAGGCCGGTCAGTGCTACGCGCAGACGGTTTCCCGGCGGCTCGTTCATCTGACCGTAAACCAGTGCCACTTTGTCCAGAACGTTGGAGTCCTTCATCTCGTGGTAGAAGTCGTTACCCTCACGAGTACGCTCACCCACACCGGCGAACACGGAATAACCGCTGTGCTCGATGGCGATGTTACGGATCAGTTCCATCATGTTTACGGTCTTGCCTACACCGGCACCACCGAACAGACCGACTTTACCGCCCTTGGCGAACGGGCAAACCAGG
This sequence comes from Pseudomonas sp. MUP55, assembly GCF_034043515.1. Classification (NCBI taxonomy): domain Bacteria; kingdom Pseudomonadati; phylum Pseudomonadota; class Gammaproteobacteria; order Pseudomonadales; family Pseudomonadaceae; genus Pseudomonas; species Pseudomonas sp. MUP55. The sequence goes on from NZ_CP138214.1 coordinate 5,928,935, forward strand.
TCGATAACCTTGATGCCGGTTTCCAGCAGGTCGTTGCCGCCCGCTTGCTCGGCGAACGAAGGCGCTGCGCGGTGAATGCCCCAGCGTTCTTCGGTGGCGATCGGGCCAGCTTCGTCGATCGGGTTGCCCAGTACGTCCATGATCCGGCCCAGGGTCGCTTTACCGACCGGTACGGAGATGGCTGCGCCAGTGTCGACAACGTCCAGACCGCGCTTCAAGCCTTCGGTGGAACCCATCGCAATGGTACGAACTACGCCGTCGCCCAGCTGCTGCTGAACTTCCAGAGTAGTTTCCGCGCCTTGTACTTTCAGCGCGTTGTAGATGCTCGGTACGCTGTCGCGTGGGAATTCCACGTCGATAACGGCGCCGATGATTTGAACGATACGTCCGCTACTCATAGCTGGATCCTCTGAATATTTGAACCGTTAAACCGCGGCAGCGCCGCCGACGATTTCCGAGATCTCTTGGGTGATCGCAGCCTGACGCGCCTTGTTGTAGATCAGCTGCAAATCGCTGATCAGATCACCGGCGTTATCGGTAGCGTTTTTCATCGCGATCATCCGCGCCGCTTGTTCAGCTGCGTTGTTCTCGACCACCGCTTGGTACACCTGCGACTCCACGTAGCGCACCATCAAGCCGTCAAGCAGCTCTTTGGCGTCTGGTTCGTAGAGGTAGTCCCAGTGGTGCTTGAGTTCCTGATCCGGAGTCGCCACCAGTGGGATCAATTGCTCCACGGTTGGCTGCTGGGTCATGGTGTTGATGAACTTGTTGGATACCACGGACAGGCGGTCAATCCGGCCCTCCAGGTACGCATCCAGCATCACCTTCACACTGCCGATCAAATCATTGATCGACGGCTCTTCACCCAGGTGGCTGATAGCTGCAACGACGTTACCGCCGAAGTTACGGAAAAAGGCCGCACCCTTGCTACCAACAACACACAGATCGATCTCGACGCCCTTTTCGCGGTTTACCGCCATGTCCTTGACCAGGGCCTTGAACAGGTTGGTATTCAGACCACCGCACAACCCACGGTCACTGCTCACTACCACATAACCCACACGCTTGACTTCGCGGTCGATCATGAACGGGTGGCGGTATTCCGGGTTGGCGTTGGCCAGATGCCCAATTACCTGGCGGATACGCTCCGCATAAGGACGGCTAGCAGCCATGCGCATTTGTGCCTTGCGCATTTTGCTGACCGCCACTTTTTCCATGGCGCTGGTAATCTTTTGCGTGCTTTTGATGCTCGCAATCTTACTGCGAATCTCTTTTGCGCCTGCCATGTAACACCTATCAGGTTAGCAAGCGGGAGCCTTGCGGCTCCCGCTGCGGCTTACCAGGTTTGGGTGGCCTTGAACTTCTCGATACCGGCTTTCATGCCAGCGTCGATATCGTCATTGAAGTCACCCTTCACGTTGATCTTCGCCATCAATTCGGCGTGATCGCGGTTGAAGTAAGCAATCAGCGCTTGTTCAAAGCTGCCGACCTTGGCGATTTCAACGTCGGTCAGGAACCCACGCTCAGCGGCATACAGCGACAACGCCATGTCAGCGATCGACATTGGGGCGTATTGCTTCTGCTTCATCAGCTCGGTAACGCGCTGACCATGCTCAAGTTGCTTGCGGGTCGCTTCGTCCAGGTCAGAAGCGAACTGGGCGAATGCCGCCAGTTCACGGTACTGAGCCAGAGCGGTACGGATACCACCGGAGAGCTTCTTGATGATCTTGGTCTGAGCGGCACCACCCACACGGGATACCGAAACACCGGCGTTCACTGCAGGGCGGATGCCCGAGTTGAACATGGCCGATTCCAGGAAGATCTGACCGTCGGTGATCGAGATCACGTTGGTCGGAACGAACGCGGAAACGTCGCCAGCCTGGGTTTCGATGATCGGCAGTGCGGTCAGGGAACCGGTTTTGCCGGTCACTGCGCCGTTGGTGAACTTCTCTACGTACTCTTCGGAAACGCGGGATGCGCGCTCCAGCAGACGGGAGTGGAGATAGAACACGTCGCCTGGGTAGGCTTCACGGCCTGGTGGACGGCGCAGCAGCAGGGAAATCTGGCGGTAAGCCACTGCTTGCTTGGACAGATCGTCATAAACGATCAGCGCGTCTTCACCGCGGTCGCGGAAGAATTCACCCATGGTGCAACCGGAGTACGGTGCCAGGAATTGCAGCGCAGGAGATTCCGAAGCACTGGCAGCCACGATGATCGTGTTGGCCAGGGCGCCGTTTTCTTCCAGCTTGCGAACCACGTTGGCGATGGTCGATTGCTTCTGACCGATGGCTACGTAGACGCAGAAAATGCCGCTGTTCTTCTGGTTGATGATCGCGTCGATCGCCAGAGCGGTTTTACCGATCTGACGGTCACCGATGATCAGCTCACGCTGGCCACGGCCGACCGGGATCATGGCATCGACAGCCTTGTAGCCAGTCTGTACAGGCTGGTCTACCGACTTACGCCAGATCACGCCTGGAGCAACTTTCTCGACCGCGTCGGTCTCGGTGTTGCCCAGTGGACCTTTGCCGTCAACAGGGTTACCCAGTGCGTCGACTACGCGACCCAGCAGTTCCTTACCCACCGGAACTTCCAGGATGCGGCCTGTGCACTTGGCGCTCATGCCTTCAGCCAGACTGGTGTACGCGCCCAATACAACGGCACCTACGGAGTCTTGCTCCAGGTTGAGGGCCATACCGTAGACGCCGCCCGGAAACTCGATCATCTCGCCGTACATAACGTCGGCCAGACCGTGAATCCGCACGATGCCGTCAGATACGCTGACGACAGTGCCTTCGTTACGGGCTTGGGAGGTCACATCGAGCTTGTCGATGCGGCCCTTGATAATTTCACTTATTTCGGAAGGATTGAGTTGCTGCATTGCTCTGCTGCCCCTTCAAACTCAAGATTTCAATGCTTCGGCAAGTTTCGCGATTTTGCCGCGAATCGAGCCATCGATAACCAGGTCGCCGGCACGGATAACGACACCACCAATCAGGGATGCGTCCTCCGAAGCTTGCAGGCGCACTTCCCGATTGAGTCGTGCACTGAGAACCTTGGCGAGTTTGTCTTGCTGTTCTTGGTTCAATGCAAAAGCACTGGTCACTTCAACGTCTACCGACTTCTCTGCTTCGGCCTTGTAAAGGTCGAACAGAGCGGCAATCTCCGGCAACAGCGGGAGACGGTCGTTTTCGGCAATGACGTGGATGAAGTTCTGCACTTTCACATCAAACTTGTCGCCGCACACTTCAATAAAAGTGGCGGCCTTGTCTGCGCTCGTCAGGCGCGGGGCCTTGAGCACGCGCTGCATGGTGTCGTCTTGCGACACTGCTGCAGCCAGGCCGAGCATGGCTGACCAAGAGGCCAGTTGCTGGTGGGCCTGGGCGTGCTCGAAGGCTGCCTTAGCGTAAGGTCGAGCCAACGTGGTCAGTTCTGCCATGATCGCCCTCGCTTAAATTTCAGCAGCCAGTTTGTTAACCAGCTCCGCGTGCGCGTTTTGATCGATTGTGGCACCGAGGATCTTCTCAGCACCGCCGACCGCCAGAGCACCCAGTTGGGCACGCAGCGCGTCTTTGACGCCGTTCAGTTCCTGTTCGATCTCGGCATGAGCCGAAGCCTTCACACGGTCAGCTTCGACGCGGGCTTTTTCAACAGCCTCTTCGACGATCTGGTTACCGCGCTTCTTGGCTTGCTCAATGATCTCAGCTGCCTGTGCCTTAGCTTCGCGCAGTTGATGACCCACTTTCTCTTGGGCCAACTCCAGGTCGCGAGCTGCACGGCTGGCAGCGTCCAAACCATCCGCGATCTTCTTCTGACGTTCGTGCAAAGCCGCGATGACCGGAGGCCACACGAACTTCATGCAAAACACTACAAAAATGAAGAACGCAACGGATTGGCCAATCAGGGTTGCATTAATGTTCACGCCAACACCTCGCTCATTCGTTGTCCATCACCCTAATCACTCGAAAAGTCGAGTGATTAGCCAGCGAGTTGACCAACGAAGGGGTTCGCGAAGGTGAAGAACAGGGCGATACCAACGCCGATCATGGTTACGGCGTCGAGCAGGCCGGCAACGATGAACATTTTAACTTGCAGCATTGGAACCATTTCTGGCTGACGCGCTGCGCCTTCCAGGAATTTGCCGCCCAGCAGGCCGAAACCAATGGCAGTACCCAGGGCGCCCAGGCCGATCAACAGTGCAACAGCGATAGCGGTTAGACCAACTACAGTTTCCATCTTTCCTCCCGACTTTTACGTCGTATGGTTTAGGTTTTTTAGATTTTAAAGCGGTAAAACAAATCGTTTCATAGCCCTGAAGGGCCACCTTCCCGTTTCACCGGGAAGGACATCAGACTAGTCGAGACTGGTCTTAATGGTTCTCTTCGTGCGCCATCGACAGGTAGACGATGGTCAGCATCATGAAGATGAAGGCCTGCAGGGTGATGATCAGGATGTGGAACACAGCCCACGCCCACTGCAGAACGATGCCCAGGCCGCTAAGCCAGAGCAGACCGCTGCCGAACATCACAGCGATCAGAATGAACACCAGCTCGCCGGCATACATGTTGCCGAACAGTCGCAAGGCCAGGGAAATCGGCTTGGCAACCAGGGTTACGAATTCCAGCAGGAAGTTCACCGGGATCAGCAGGGCTTGAACGAAGATGTTCTTGCTGCCGAACGGGTGCAGGGTCAGTTCGCCAATGAAACCGCCGATGCCCTTGACCTTGATGCTGTAGAAAATGATCAACGCAAATACCGACAGGGCCATGCCCAGGGTAGCGTTCGGGTCAGTGGTCGATACGGCACGGAATGGAATGTGCGGATCGCCAGAGATCGCCATGGCCAGCTGAGGAATCCAGTCAACCGGGATCAGGTCGACGGCGTTCATCAGGAACACCCAGACGAAGATGGTCAGTGCCAGCGGTGCGATCACCGGGCTGCGGCCATGGAAGCTGTCTTTGACGCTGCCATCGACGAATTCGACCAATACTTCAACGAAGTTCTGCAAAGCACCTGGCTGACCGGAAGTCGCCTTCTTTGCCGCCATGCGGAAAATCAGGACAAAGATCAGGCCCAATGCGACCGACCAACCCAGAGTATCCAGGTGGAAAGCCCAGAAGCCCATTTCCTTGGCTTCTGCTGCGGTGTGGGCGAAGCCCCAGCCGCCGTTGGGAAGCTGACCGAAGGTCAGGTTCTGCAAGTGGTGCTGGATATAGCCCGAAGCGGTTGTTTCTGCCATGGTTGCCTCAAACGCCCTAAGGTTTCGAAAGTCTTGTTTTCATTAGCAGGGGAGCGAACCAGCTGACCAGTTGGGTCAACACGAAGACGCCGAATACAGCCAGCGGCGCCAATGGCTTCACACCTGCAAAGGTCAGTGCGAACAGCACTGCCGTCAAAATCAGTTTCCCCGCCTCGCCGGCATAAAAGGACCGGACGATAGCCTGGGCTGCTCGGGCGCCGGAAAACCGAAAGGCCCTGTGAGCAAAATACATATTGGGTAGCAAGGCTATCAGGCCTCCGCAGAGTCCGGAATATCCGGCTACGACTCCATGCCAGTACCAAAGCGCCAATGCGGCGATCAGCAGAATGACAAGTTGAGCCAATAAAACCGGAAAAACGGCCAAGCGATGGAACGGCAACGTGTTTGGCGTGCGGGTTTCCATCACTCTTGCTCCTCAATGGTCGGCTGCCGGAAATCAATAACTTGGCATACTTTGTGCCGACAAAATGCGCGCAGAGTATAGGGGCGGTTCTGCCCCTATTCAACTGCCGGGTAGTGATTTCCGATCACGCGCTACATGAGTAAATGTTTCAGCGAATGTTTCAACGGATATGGGCAAGGACGCCTTGAAGCTCGTCGAGGGAGTTATAGCCGATGACCAATTGCCCTTTGCCTTTCTTGCCATGGCGGATTTGCACCGCAGAGCCTAGGCGCTCGGCCAGGCGCTGCTCCAGGCGAGCGATATCCGGATCAGCTTTGGCGGTTTCGACCGGTGCAGGTTTGCCACTCAACCATTGGCGAACCAAGGCCTCGGTCTGACGAACGGTAAGCCCGCGTGCGACAACGTGTCGCGCCCCTTCAACCTGTTGATTTTCCGGCAAACCGAGCAAAGCGCGGGCGTGACCCATCTCCAGGTCGCCGTGGGACAACATGGTCTTGATGACTTCCGGCAGCGCGATCAAGCGCAGCAAGTTGGACACGGTCACGCGGGATTTGCCCACCGCATCGGCCACTTGTTGCTGGGTCAACTGGAATTCGTGCTGCAACCGTTGCAACGCGATCGCTTCTTCGATCGGGTTGAGGTCTTCACGTTGGATGTTTTCGATCAGCGCCATGGCAATCGCGGTTTCATCCGGCACATCGCGCACCATCGCCGGGATGGTTTCCTTGCCGGCTTGCTGACTGGCGCGCCAGCGGCGTTCGCCAGCGATGATTTCAAAGCGGCCGCTGCCGATCGGGCGTACCACGATCGGTTGCATGACGCCCTGGGCCTTGATCGAGTTGGCCAGCTCTTCCAGCGCCTGCGGGTCCATGTCCCGGCGCGGCTGGTATTTGCCGCGCTGGATCAGGTCCAGGGGCAAGTGCTGCAGCTCACGTTCATCGGCCTGCACCGCTTGCTCTTCCAGCGAAGTGACGGTCGGACCACTCAGGAGTGCATCCAGTCCACGTCCGAGACCTCGTTTTTTGACGGCCATGGGGATTCCTTAAGTTGGCTGGGCTGCAGCGGTGCGTGAATTGCGACGTTGGCGACGCACCATCTCGCCGGCCAGCGCCAGGTAGGCAATGGCGCCACGGGATGACTTGTCGTAGGCCAGCGCCGGCATGCCATAGCTTGGCGCTTCGGCCAGGCGAATGTTGCGTGGAATCACCGTGTCGTAGAGCTGGTCGCCGAAGTGTTCCTTGAGCTGCGCCGACACATCGTTCATCAGGCTCAGACGTGGATCGAACATGGTCCTGAGCAAACCTTCGATCTGCAGCTTCGGGTTGAGCAGTTCGGCGATACGCTTGATGTTATCCACAAGGTCGCTCAAGCCTTCGAGCGCGTAGTACTCGCACTGCATGGGGATAATCACCCCATCGGCGGCCACCAGGGCGTTGAGCGTCAGCATCGACAATGACGGCGGGCAGTCGATCAGGATGTAGTCGTAGTTCTCACGGATCGGCGCCAAGGCGCTGCGCAGACGGCTTTCTTTCATCTGCATTTCCAGCAACACCACTTCCGCCGCGGTCAGGTCGCGGTTGGCCGGCAGCAGTTGATAACCGCCGTGTTCGGAATAGTGCATGGCCTGGGCCAGGTCGCACTCACCGATCAGCAAGTCGTAGACCGAGTTTTCCAGGCCGTGTTTATCCACACCGCTACCCATGGTGGCGTTGCCCTGTGGATCGAGATCGATCAACAGCACCCGGCGCTTGGTCGCGACCAGGGATGCTGCGAGGTTGATGCAGGTGGTGGTTTTGCCCACGCCACCTTTCTGGTTCGCAATCGCGAATACCTTAGCCATTCTTGCTTGTGTTCCCAATCATGCCGTGCGGCGCAGTATCAGCAGATGGCGTTGGCCTTGGCAACCGGGTACGGCCAAGGCGTGTTCGCTATCGAGGTGGAAGTCTGCCGGCAATGCTAACAGCTCGTCGCTTGGATGGACGCCCTTCATTGCCAGCCAGCGGGTGTCGCGATCGCCCAGGTGGCGTGTCCAGTTGCTGAAATTCTCCATGCTGCTGAACGCCCGGGAAACAATTCCGTTGAAGGGCTGCTCAGGCGTAAAGGATTCAACGCGACTGTGGATAACGTGCAGGTTGTCCAGCTTGAGTTCAAGTTTGACCTGGGTCAGGAAGCGGGTTTTCTTGCCGTTGCTGTCCAGGCAAGTGACCTGCGACTCCGGGAAAAGGATGGCGAGCGGAATGCCAGGCATGCCGCCGCCACTGCCGACGTCCAGCCAGCGACCGTTCTCGATAAACGGCATCACGCTCAAACTGTCGAGCAAATGCCGCGAGACCATTTCGTCCGGATCGCGCACTGCCGTCAGGTTGTAGGCCTTGTTCCACTTGATCAACAGGGCCAGATAGCCCATCAGCAAGGCGTGCTGGGCTTCGGTCAGGTCGACGCCCAACTGGCGTGCACCTGTGGATAACTCTTCGGCGTGTTGCGAGGTGACCAACGAACTCAAGCGCTTTGCTCCAACTGACGGCCCGCGCCGCGTTTTTTCAAATGAATCATCAACAGCGAAATTGCTGCCGGAGTGACACCCGGTATACGCGAAGCCTGGCCTAGCGTTTCCGGCCGAGTTATCCCCAGCTTGCTTTGAATTTCCTTGGACAGCCCGGAAATCCCGGTGTAGTCGATATCCACAGGCAGCTTGGTATCTTCGCTGGCGCGCAGGCGAGCGATCTCGTCCTGCTGACGGTCGATGTAACCGGCGTACTTGGTCTTGATTTCGACCTGCTCGGCGACTTGCGGATCTTCTGCGCCGCCACCGGTCACTTCGACCAAGCCGGCGTAGTCAATTTCCGGACGGGAGAGCAGGTTCAGCAGATTGTATTCGTGAGTCAGCGGCGTGCCGAATTTTTCGGCGATCGCATCACCCTGTTCCGTGCCAGGGCGGACCCAGGTGCTTTTCAGCCGCTGCTCTTCGAGCGTGATGCTTTCGCGTTTTTTGCAGAAGGCCGCCCAGCGCGCGTCATCGACCAACCCCAGCTCGCGACCTTTTTCGGTCAAGCGCAGATCGGCGTTGTCTTCGCGCAGGATCAGACGGTATTCCGCCCTGGACGTGAACATCCGGTACGGTTCCTGGGTGCCCAGGGTGATCAGGTCGTCGACCAATACGCCGATGTACGCCTCATCGCGACGCGGGCACCAGCTGTCTTTGCCCTGTGCACGCAATGCCGCGTTGGTTCCGGCCAGCAAACCCTGGGCGCCGGCTTCTTCGTAACCGGTGGTGCCGTTGATTTGCCCGGCGAAGAACAGGCCACCGATCACTTTGGTTTCCAAGCTGTACTTCAGGTCACGCGGGTCGAAGTAGTCGTACTCGATGGCGTAGCCAGGGCGAACGATATGCGCATTTTCCATGCCGCGAATCGACTGAACGATCTGGATTTGCACATCGAACGGCAGGGAAGTGGAAATCCCGTTCGGGTACAGCTCATGGGTAGTCAAACCTTCCGGCTCGATGAAGACCTGATGGCTTTCCTTGTCGGCAAAGCGATGGATCTTGTCTTCAATCGACGGGCAATAACGCGGGCCGATGCCTTCGATTACCCCGGAGTACATCGGCGAACGGTCGAGGTTCGCGGCGATGATTTCGTGAGTGCGGGCATTGGTATGGGTGATCCAGCAACTGACCTGTTTCGGATGCTGTTCCTTGGAACCCATGAACGACATGACCGGGATCGGTGTATCGCCGGCTTGTTCGGTCATTACCGAGAAATCCACAGAACGCCCGTCAATTCGCGGCGGGGTTCCGGTTTTCAAGCGGCCGACACGCAGTGGCAACTCACGCAGCCTTTTTGCCAAGGCAATCGAGGGCGGATCACCGGCGCGACCACCGGAGTAGTTCTGCATGCCGATGTGGATAAGTCCGCCGAGAAAGGTACCGGTGGTCAACACCACAGATTCTGCGAAGAAACGCAGACCCATTTGCGTGACAACACCGCGCACCTGGTCGTGCTCGACAATCAGGTCGTCCGCTGCCTGTTGAAATATCCACAGGTTCGGCTGGTTTTCCAGGGTTTCGCGCACCGCGGCCTTGTACAGGATGCGGTCAGCTTGTGCCCGAGTGGCGCGTACGGCCGGGCCTTTACGGCTGTTGAGCACACGAAATTGAATACCACCTTTGTCGGTAGCCATGGCCATCACGCCGCCAAGGGCATCGATTTCCTTGACCAGATGGCTTTTGCCGATACCACCGATGGCAGGGTTGCAACTCATGGCACCGAGGGTTTCCACGTTATGCGTGAGCAACAGGGTTTTTACGCCCATGCGTGCTGACGCCAGTGCTGCCTCGGTACCGGCATGACCGCCGCCGATGACGATCACTTCAAAACGGGAAGGGAAATCCACCACGCACCTCGTGCCTGCTTATGTAGGTAATCAGGAATTGTTTGTTGAAAGAGTTTTAGAGCTTTGGCGGCAAGTATAGGGACTTAGCCCTTCCTAAAGAACCCTTTGCACAAAATTTAACCAGCTGTGGATGAATCACGGACAATAGAAATTAAAAGAGAGAAATTTATTAAATCTTTGTTTTTATGTTTATTTATACTGAGCATCATTTCTGTGGATAGATTGCTACAGGCCTTTATATACGTAGTGTACAGAGATTCAAAAGTCTGTGGCCAGGTAGCAATGAGAGGCTTGGATAAGTGCCTTAAGCCTGTGGATTAAAACGATGGTTATCCACAGAGCGGGTTTTGCTCAGGTTTCAGGCATGGTTATCAACCGGGCACAAGGGCGGTTACTCACAGGGCTTAACCTGGGAAAAAAGCTGAATCGAGGCCCAACGAACGACGGAATCGATGCTGATTCGTCCTCAAGACATCTATTGTGGGAATACACGTGGGCAGTTAATAATAGCGATTATCATTAACTCACTTATCGCGCCTATGTCTCCTCCATCCCACACGGCAGCTGTGCAGCGCATCTACGAGCAACACCATTCGTGGTTGCAAGGGTGGCTCAAAGGCAAATTGCATGACGCCTGCGATGCGGCCGATGTAGCCCACGATACGTTCGTGCGTATTCTGGGTGGACGGGACGCCGTGCAGATTCTCGAACCAAGGGATTACCTGGCGACTATCGCCAGAGGTCTGGTGATTGATCGCTATCGCCGGCATGCCATCGAGCAGGCTTACAAACAAACCCTGGCTGAGCGTCCTGAAGCCACTGCCATCAGTGAAGAGGAAAAGGCGATCATCATTGAAACGCTGGTGGCTGTGGATAAGGCGCTGTCTGGTTTGGGTGAACGAGCACGCCGGATCTTCATGCTGTCGCAAATCGAAGGCCTGACTTATCAACAGATCGCCGATCAATTGCAGGTGTCGTTGACCACAGTGAAGAAACACATGATCCGCGCTCTTACCGAGTGTTCACTGATCATGGCCGGTTTGTAATGCCAGCACCCGACCGCAAGACATTCGAGGCGGCTGCCAGTTGGTACGTGCAGTTCCAGGCACAATCGCCGACGCCCGCCGAGCGGCTGGCGTGGCAACAATGGCTCAATGGAGACCCTTCCCATCAGGCTGCCTGGAACCAGCTTGAGCAGCTTCAGCGTAGCCTTGGCGCCTTGCCCCAGGACGTCACACGCCGCGCGTTGACCGCCACGCAGCAACGCCGGCAAGTCCTCAAATGGATGCTGGTACTCGGCGGCACCGGGTATCTGGGCTGGAATGTGCAACAACATACATCCCTGGGGAACGTATGGGCTGACTACCGAACGCCTGTGGGTAAACGTCGACACATCGAGCTGGTCGATGGCACTCAGGTCTATCTCAACACTAATACGGCCATTGATGTGATATTCGACTCTCGCCAACGTTTGATCCGCCTTCGCGAGGGCGAGGTACTTATCCACAGCGGCAAGCGCGGTGGGCAAACACCCTTGTATGTGGAGACTCGCCATGGTCGGGTGGAAGCATTGGGCACCCGGTTTACGGTGCGTCAGTTCGCGGATTCCACTCGGGTAGGCGTTCTGGAAGACCGGGTCAGGCTGTCTCCAATTGATCAGCCGGACCACAACCGAACCCTTGGCGCCGGCCAAGGCGCGGATTTTGATCGACGCCACATAAGCGTGACCCAGCGTTATGGCGGAACACAGGCGGCCTGGGTCGACGGCCAATTGGTTGTGCTCGATGCCAGGCTGGGCGACGTCATCGATGAATTGGCGCGCTATCGGCCGGGCTTGCTGCAGTGTGACCAAGCCTCAGCTCGCCTGCGTGTTTCCGGCGCGTTCCGGCTGGATTCCACCGATGCGGTATTGGCCAACCTGCAAGCAACCCTGCCGATCCAGGTGAACTATTTCACGCGCTATTGGGTGTCAGTCAAACGAATCGGCTGAGTGGGAAAAATTACCCACAGGGGGTTATCTTTTTTTGGCCTGGTTCGGCCCTGCTGATAATCACGACGCTATCTTCAGGGCTTACCCACCTATGTGCCTTCCCCCCAAGCTACGCCAGCGACTCTCCTGCCATGCCATCAGCTACGCATTGCTGCTCACCACCACGGGCGGCGCGTTGTTGTCCCCCACTGCCATGGCTGCCAGCGCGACGCAACACTACGCTATCGCTGCCGGCCCACTGGATAGAGCGCTAAGCCAGTTTGCCGCCAGGGCCAACGTGATTCTGTCCTTCTCGCCCCAGCAGACTTCGCGCCTGACCACGCCCGGTTTGGACGGCGATTATTCGGTGGACCAAGGTTTCGTGCTGTTGCTGCGAGACTCCGGTTTGCAAGCAGTTGCCCAGGCGCCCGGCAGCTATGGATTGCAAGCGGTGCCCACAGGGCAGCTCACCCTTGCACCGACAACTGTGAGTGGCTATCAACAGGATGGATTCAGTCAGGACAGTGTTGGGGACGTAGGCTACAAGGCGCAGAACAGCCGCATTGGCACCAAGACCAGCACGCCACTGTCAGAGACGCCTCGTTCGGTATCGGTGGTGACCGGGCAGCGTATCAAGGACCAGAAATCCCAGACACTGACTGAAGTACTGGGCTATGTACCCGGCATTTTCGCGCCGCCTTTTGCCGCCGGCGACGGGCTGGCAGGCGATCTGTTTTTCATTCGAGGCTTCAACGCTACGGACTACGGCTACGGTCTGCTCAGAGACGGACTGCGCGTGCAAGGCAACCGGTACGACACCACCAGTGAGCCTTATGGCCTGGAGCGCGTCGAAGTGTTCCGCGGTCCGTCTTCGCTGCTCTACGGTGAAAACGCCCCGGGCGGTTTGGTCAATCTGGTCAGCAAACACCCAACCGCCAATCCACAGGGCGAGGTGCAATTGGGGTATGGCTCAAACAACCGCCGCCAGGTGGGTGTGGATATCTCCGGGCCGCTCAATGACAGCGACAATATCCTTGGCCGCCTGGTGATGCTTGGCCGCAAATCCGATACCCAGACCGACCACGTACCGGATGATCGCGTTTACATCGCGCCTTCTCTCACGCTCAATTTCGACGACTACAACACCCTGACCCTGTTGGCCAACTACCAGAAGGACCACACCAACCTGGAGCTCGGTCTGCCAGCTGCAGGCACGCTGCTCAGCAATCCCAACGGTAAACTGTCCAAGCACACCATGCTCGGCGATCCGGATTGGAATACTTTCGAGCGCGAATCCTGGAGCACCGGCTACGAGTTCAGCCACAGCTTCAACGACGATTGGCAGTTGCGCCAAAATTCGCGATACATGCAGTCACGCGTCAACCGCCATGAGACCTGGCCGAGCGCGCTGAATAACCGGGGCTTTGGTACCCAACTGAACATGACTGCCTACGATCGCTACAACAAGTCGATGGTCTATTCGCTGGATAACCAGCTCGAAGGCAAATTCCAGGTTGGCGGCCTGGAAAACACGGTGCTGTTCGGCGCCAGCTACGACCGTACCTCGTTCAGCCAGGACTGGGATGCCGGCTCCGCCGGTACCATCAATGTGTATAACCCGGTGTACCTGCGGGACCCGCTCACGCCAATCGCCGTGCAGAACACCTTGCTTGAGCAGCAGATGAAAGGCGTTTACGCCCAGATCCAGAGCAAGTACGACCACTGGCTGTTCCTGCTCGGTGGCCGACAGGACTGGGTCGACAGCGATTTTCGCGACAAGGTGAACAAGGCCAGCGACATCAGCACCGACGACCGCAAATTCACCTACCAGGGCGGCGTGATGTACCAGTTCGACAACGGCGTGACGCCGTATGTCAGCTATTCCACCGCGTTCGTCCCCGTACAGCAGATCTCCAACGCCGGTTCGCCGTTGAAGCCGATCACCAGCAGCCAATATGAAGTGGGTGTGAAGTACGAGCCAATCGGTTGGGACACGGCCATGACGCTGTCGGTGTACGACTTGCGCAAACAGGACGATACCTACCTGGACGCCACCACCAACAGCTATCGCCAGGTAGGTGAGAGTCGGGCCAAAGGCGTGGAAGTGGAAGTCAACAGCAACCTTACGCCGAACCTGAATGTGACGGCGGCTTACACCTACACCGACGCACGCATTACCAAGGATTCTGCCACCTCCCTGGTAGAAGGCCACCAGATGACCGGCGTTCCCCGCAACCAGGCTTCCGTGTGGAGCAAGTATCGCTTCCTTGACGGTCAACTCAAGGGACTGTCCGTAGGCGGCGGCGTGCGCTATTTCGACAGCACCTTCTCCTACACCGCACCTACGCTGTACGGGAAGTTGGACGCCGGCAGTGTCACGTTGGTAGACGCGTCGGTGGGCTATCAGATCGACCCGCACTGGTCGGTGGATGTGAACGCCAAGAACCTGTTCGACAAGGAATATGTGTCCGGTTGCAACGATGCGGGGCGCTGCTATTGGGGTGACAGCCGTACCTTGCTGGGTACGGTGTCGTACAACTGGTAACCAAGAGCCTGGCTATTTACCGATACAGAAGCTGGAAAAGATTCGCCCCAGCAAGTCATCGGAGCTGAAGGCACCGGTAATCTCGCCCAACAGCTGCTGCGCCTGGCGCAAGTCTTCGGCCAGCAGCTCCCCTGCGCCCGCCAGGGTCAGCTGTGCCCGCCCGTGCTCCAGCGCTGCGCTGGCGTGGCGAAGCGCCTCCAGATGCCTGCGACGCGCACTGAAGCTGCTTTCAGAGGTTTGCTCATAACCCATGCAGGCCTTGAGATGGTCACGTAGCAACTCCAGGCCATCCCCTGCCGATTTGGCACTGAGGCTGATAGTCACGTGGCCATCCTCGCTGGTTTCCATGGCGATGGCTTCACCTGTCAGGTCGGCCTTGTTACGGATCAAGGTGACTTTGGCCGGGTCTGGCCGATGTTCAAGGAATTCCGGCCACAACGCGAAAGGATCCACAGCCTCGGGGGCAGTTGCGTCCACCACCAACAACACTCGATCTGCTTCGCCGATGGCTTTGAGCGCGCGTTCCACGCCGATCTTCTCCACCTGGTCGTCGGTATCGCGCAACCCGGCTGTGTCCACCACGTGCAACGGCATGCCATCGATGTGGATATGTTCGCGCAGAATATCGCGGGTGGTACCGGCAATTTCAGTAACGATCGCCGCTTCGCGCCCCGCCAAAGCATTAAGCAGGCTGGATTTACCGGCGTTGGGACGTCCGGCAATCACCACGGTCATGCCATCGCGCAACAATGCGCCCTGCCCGGCTTCTCGCAGCACTGTGGATAACTCCTCACGGACTTTATCCAGCATTGCCAGGACGTGGCCATCGGCCAAAAAGTCGATTTCCTCTTCCGGGAAGTCAATGGCCGCCTCGACGTAGATGCGCAGGCTGATCAACTGCTCGGTCAGGTTATGCACACGCAGGGAAAAAGCCCCCTGCAACGAGCGCAATGCGTTGCGCGCAGCTTGTGCAGAACTGGCTTCGATCAGGTCGGCAATCGCCTCGGCCTGGGCCAGGTCAAGTTTGTCGTTGAGGAATGCCCGCTCGCTGAACTCTCCCGGCCGGGCCAGGCGGCAGCCCAACTGCAGGCAACGCTGCAGCAGCATATCCAATACCACCGGACCACCATGCCCCTGCAGTTCCAGCACATCTTCGCCAGTGAAAGAGTTGGGGCCCGGGAAGTACAGGGCCAGGCCCTCATCCAGCACACTGTCATCCGCGTCCAGAAACGCGCCGTAATGGGCAAACCGGGGTTTGAGTTCACGCCCGCTGATCGCCTTGGCGGCCACACTTGCGAGCGGCCCGGAAATTCGAACGATACCCACGCCACCACGACCTTGAGCGGTGGCGACAGCAGCGATGGTTTCACGAG
This sequence comes from Pseudomonas sp. MUP55, assembly GCF_034043515.1. NCBI lineage: Bacteria > Pseudomonadati > Pseudomonadota > Gammaproteobacteria > Pseudomonadales > Pseudomonadaceae > Pseudomonas > Pseudomonas sp. MUP55. Next base: position 5,944,877 of record NZ_CP138214.1, read on the forward strand.
GAGCGCTCATCAGCAGGTTCCAGAATTAAAGTGTCGGAAAGCAAAACGCCCCACTAGGGGGCGTCTTGAGTGGTTATCCACAGAGTAAATTACGCCTCGGCTTTTTTGGTAGCCGCTTCGATTTTACGTGTGATGTACCACTGTTGGGAGATCGACAACACGTTGTTGACTACCCAGTACAGCACCAGACCCGCAGGGAACCACAGGAAGAAGAAGGTGAAGATGATGGGCATCATTTTCATCACCTTGGCCTGCATCGGATCCGGCGGAGTCGGGTTCAGGCGCTGCTGGATAAACATAGTCGCGCCCATGATGATCGGCAGGATAAAGAACGGGTCTTTGATCGACAGGTCAGTTATCCACAGCATGAACGGCGCCTGGCGCATTTCCACGCTTTCCAGGAGTACCCAGTAAAGCGACAGGAACACCGGCATCTGCACCAGAATCGGCAAGCAACCACCCAACGGGTTGATCTTCTCTTTCTTGTACAGCTCCATCATGGCCTGCGACATTTTCTGCCGGTCGTCACCATGTTGCTCTTTCAGCGCAGCCAGTTTCGGCGCGACGGCACGCATGCGCGCCATCGACTTGTAGCTGGCGGCCGACAGCGGGAAGAAGATCCCCTTGATCAGCATGGTCAGGAAGATGATCGAGAAGCCCCAGTTACCCACAATGCTGTGGATATGTTGCAGCAGCCAGAAAATCGGCTGGGCAATGAACCACAGGAAGCCGTAATCCACAGTCAATTCCAGACCTGGGGACAACTCTTTCAGTACAGCCTGGCTTTTCGGGCCGGCGTACAGGGTAGCGCTGGTTTCAGCCTTGGCACCTGGTGCGACGGTCAACGCCGGGCCAGTAAAGCCAATGATGTAGTTGCCTTGGCTGTCCTTGCGGGTTTGAACCAGGTTCGCGTCACCCTTGTTCGGGATCCATGCGGTCACGAAGTAGTGCTGCAGCCAGGCGACCCAGCCACCTTGAACGGTTTCCTTCAGCGCGCCCTTGTCGATGTCTTTCATCGACACTTTTTTGTACGGTTCGCTACTTGTCCACAGGGCGGCGCCCAGGTAAGTCGCGGTGCCGGTGGCAGTGCTGGAGGAAGGATCAGAGCTGGCGTCACGCTTGAGCTGGGCAAACAGGTTGCCGCTCCAGGCTTTGTCGCTGGTGTTGTCGATCAGGTAAGTGACCTTCAGATCGTACAAACCACGAGTGAAGCTGAAACGCTTGATGTAATTGACGCCGTCGAGGCTGAATTTCAGGTCGACGTTCAACTGGTTCTGGCCGTCAGCCAGTTGATAAGACTTCTGCTCGGTCGAATAAATCGGACGACCGGTAGCACGTGCATCCGGGCCATTGGTGCCGGTCAGCCCGCTTTGTGCCAGATAAGTACGTTCACCGCCGTTATCGAACAGCTGGAACGGAACATCCGGGTGGTCTTGGCGACGTGGATAAAGCGGCAGCTTCAGCTGTGCGATATCACCACCCTGTGGGTCGATAGCCAGGTCGAGCACATCCGTTTTGACGTGGATGAGGTCTTTGTTGGTGACCACTGGCGTTTCTAACGGGGCACTTGTCTCGCCATTCGCGCTGGGAACATCGGCACTCGCGGACGCATTGTTACCCAGCGGGGTGTCCGGAATAGCCGGCGCAGCCTGATTGGCAGCAACATTCTGAGTCGGCAGGGCAGCCTGGCCGTAGTCTTGGTTCCATTTCAGGACCATGACGTAGGACACGATTGCCAGGGCGACGATCAGGATCGTGCGTTTAATATCCATGATTACTCGGCCATCGAAGAAGAACGGGAGGTAGGGATAGGCGGAACCGGGTCATAACCACCGGGATTCCACGGATGACAGCGACCTAAACGACGAAAGGTCAGCCAGCCACCGCGCAGAAGACCATGATTTTCTATGGCCTCTAACGCGTAGCAGGAACAACTGGGGTAGAAACGACAGTGGCTGGCCATCAGAGGACTAATGGCATAGCGATAAAACTGGATCGGAACGAGGGCCAGTTTACGCATCGCTACTGTCTACCCCTACAGTTTCGGTGCTGACTGCTGGTGCTGGTTTGTGGGTACGCGCCAGACGTTTCCAGAGCTTGCCGAAATGCTGAATCAATTCGGGGTTTTCTACATCCCCCAAGCCTTTGCGCGCGACGATAACAATATCCCAACCAACCAGAGTCTCCTGGTGGAGGCGAAACGATTCGCGCATCAGACGCTTGAGGCGATTGCGCTCAACGGAGAGCTTTACGCTCTTCTTGCCGATCACCAACCCGAGACGGGGGTGATCAAGATCGTTGTTACGCGCAAGGAGCAGGAGATTTTTCCCCGGAACCTTGCCGGTGGGGGAGTCAAAGACTGCCTTGAAGTGCCGGGGGGTTAGCAGACGCTTTTCCCGACTGAAGTCCTGACTCACCACCAGTACCGGATTATCAAACTGCCAGACGCGCACGACCTTTGGCGCGGCGACGCGACAGGACAGCACGGCCGTTCTTGGTAGCCATGCGAGCACGGAAGCCGTGAGTACGGGCGCGTTTGATGGTGCTTGGTTGGAAAGTACGTTTCATGGCGTTGTTACCTGGTTCGTCCACAACGGGCCGGAATGGCCCCCGTTTTAAGAGACCGGCGATTCTAGAGAAAGCAAGCCTCTAGGTCAATTTCCAACCAGCTTTTCCTTCAATTAGATCACTTGAGGCCACGCCGCCTCTTTTTCCCTGCTTGCCGTTCGTGAGCAATGCCATAGATATAAAAATAAAGAAGGAAGGTATTTAAAGCTTTTCTGTAAAGCTTATAAAAGCTAGAGAGCCATTCATCTGTGGATAACTGCCTTCAGGCCATATTCTGCAAGCTGTACAGAGAATGACAACACGGGGGAGAAACGGTGTTCTGCCTGTGCTGCGCTATCGGATAAGCTGTGTGTGGAATGGGTTGTTATCCACAGGCCAGTTACCCACAGACTTTCGCACCCACTTGTGCAACGAGCTCAGGTGCGGTTATCCACAGAGCTTATCCACTGACCGCTGGTCGACTTTTTTAGGGTTAAGACGTTGATTTTGGCTGGCCTGTGAGCAACCTACATGTGGATAAGTGGGCGGCTGATCGCTACAATGGCGGCTGTTTTTGCCTCACCGGCTTTCAACTT